>CATPBD010000135.1 GCA_955652265.1 uncultured Gemmatimonadaceae bacterium
AGATATTGACGATGTGTCCGCTCCGTCGCCGTCGCATGATCGGGAGCACCGCGCGCGTCATGCGCGTCAGGCCGAAGAAATTGATCTCGAACATGCGGCGGATTTCCTCTTCGTCGCTCTCCTCCACCGCGCCGAAGTAGCCGATGCCCGCGTTGTTCACCAGAACATCGATCCTGCCGAAATGCTTCTCCGTGCTCTTGACCGCCGCGTCCACCTCGACCGGATCGGTGACGTCCAGCTCAAGCACCAGCGCGCTCTCTTTCCTGCCCTTCGCTATATCCTCGGCCTTGGCGGGGTCGCGCGCCGTGATAGCACCTCGATAACCACGGTCGAGAACCATTTTCGCGAGCTCGCGGCCGAAGCCGGTGGAGCAACCGGTGATGAACCACACTTTGTCTTTAATCGAGGCAAATTCCTCAGTCGGTTTTGGCATGTCTTAGTCGTAAACGATATGCAGCGCGGCGTAAGCTGGATAAGCAAATTCGTCGCCCAAGTTTTCTGGCAGGCATTTCGCCGCAGTCCTACATTAGAGCCGCATGAGCGCGCCAGGGATGGAGTGAGCATGGAGCTCAGGGACCAGCTCCAACATACGCTCGGCACCAGCTACACCCTAGAGCGCGAGCTTGGCGGGGGCGGCATGTCCCGCGTCTTCGTGGCGTTGGAGACTTCGCTCAACCGAAGGGTGGTCGTCAAAGTACTTCCGCCCGACCTCGCCGCGAGTGTCAACATCGAGCGCTTCCGGCGGGAGATCCATCTCGCCGCGATGCTCCAGCATCCTCACATCGTGCCCGTGTTGACCTCCGGCGTCAGCGAGGGGCTCCCCTTTTATACAATGCCGTTCATCGAGGGCGAGTCGCTCCGGGCCAGACTCGCCCGGGTCGGCAAGCTCGATATCGATGAAGCCACGAAGGTCCTCCGCGATGTATTGAGCGCGCTTTCCTACGCGCACGAGCGCGGCGTGGTACATCGCGACATCAAGCCCGAGAACATCCTTCTTACCGGTCCGTACGCAGTGGTGACCGATTTCGGGGTCGCGAAGGCGCTCAGCGCCTCGACCTATGCCGGAGCATCGATCACAACGGTCGGAGTTGCTCTCGGCACTCCCGCCTACATGGCGCCGGAGCAGGCAGCCGGTGATCCGGCCGCCGATCACAGGGCCGACATTTATTCGGTCGGCGCGGTCGCCTACGAGATGCTTGCCGGCGAGCGGCTATTTGCGGACCGACCCGCCCACGCGATTCTGGCGGCGCACGCGATAGACGTGCCCGCGTCTCTCACTCAGAAGACGCAGAGTATCCCTCCGGCACTCGCAGATCTGGTGTCGAGATGCCTGGAAAAAGATCCGGATCGGCGCCCACAGAGCGAGCAGGAGCTGACACGCGAGCTGGATACCATTGCTACCGGGAGAGGTGGTGGACGTGGAGGGTTCGGGTGGTGGAACATCGCATCTTCTCGGAGGCGTGGGGGAAAAAGGCGACAGTTGTTCGGGGTTGTCGCTGCGGTCGGCGCGCTCGGCCTGATCTACGCTGGATCTCGACTCATCCCACACCGGGCTGTGGCGGCCCCGAACGGCATTCAACCGCCGGGCCCGGTCACCATTGCCGTCCTGCCGTTGGCAAACCTGAGCGGCGTGCGGGAGAACGAGTATTTCTCCGACGGGATGACGGAGGATCTCATCCAGGCGCTCGGGACGGTGAAAGGACTCCAGGTCGCGGCGAGGACGTCGTCATTCGCATTCAAAGGGAGGGCGGTGACCGTTCAGGAAATCGGCCGGCAGCTCCACGTTTCGGACGTCATCGATGGCAGCGTGAGACAATCCGGGAAGCGACTTCGGGTGTCGGTAGCACTGATCAACGCGGGCAACGGGTATCGCGTCTGGTCACAGAGTTATGACCGCCAGCCGCAGGACGTCTTTCAGATGCAGGACGAGATCACGCAGTCGATCGTTAGCGCCCTGCGTGCGACGCTTGGTAACTCGCAGCCTGCTCCCGTATCGCATCGTGCTCCGCGGGATCTCGTCGCGTACGATCTATATCTCAAAGGACGCTACTTCTGGAACAAGCGAACCTCTGCTGGCCTTCAGAAGGGAGCCGATTATTTCGGGCAGGCGATAGCGCGGGATTCCAGCTACGCTCTCGCCTATGCCGGGCTCGCCGACTCGTATGGAGTGCTCGCCGCGTTTGGGTACATCAAGCCAAAGCTCGCATACGCTCATGCGAAGCCGGCCGCTTTGCGCGCGCTTGCGCTCGATAGCACGCTGGCCGAAGCCCATACATCGCTGGGGTTCATTCACCTTTACTACGATCTGGATCCCGGGGCCGCCCAGCGTGAGCTCGCCCGCGCAATAGCTCTCGACCCCCGCTATGCGACGGCGCACCTCTTCGACGCGTGGTACTACCTCGCAGTCGAACAGCTGCCCAACGCGATTCACGAAGCGGCCGTCGCGCGCGACCTCGAGCCGCTGTCGCTCATCATAAACACGCGGCTTGGCACGATGCTGCGTTACGGGG
>CATPBD010000136.1 GCA_955652265.1 uncultured Gemmatimonadaceae bacterium
CGTTGATCGGCTACCGAAGGTATTCGGGTGTGTCATTTTAATTTTGTCCGAACTTGGCCGCGGCAGGCGCTGGCCAGTTTTGCGCGGAGCCACTGTCGAACCAACTTCGCGGACGGCAGGCTATCCTGAATCTAACACAAGGAGTGGATTAACTGAACAGAACAGGCGGGAGACGTCAGCCTGGCATCCCGGTTGATCGGGGAATCGAGACGGAACTGAACAGGCGGGAGTTGTCAGTGGCGTAGATACCAGTTTGATAGTTCACTACGCCCTGACTTATCTCGGTGGCGTTTGGAGCGACTGCTTGTGCCATAACGCCATTAGTAAAGTCAGGACGTCGTGAACTGAAAACTAAAATCTGTGCTACTGGCAGCTCCCGCCCGTTCAGTTGCTTTTTCCTCTCATGGACTCGCGCCCTAGCCAGTTTTGGTGGTCGGCTGGCTGGTCGGATCAACCGTCGTCGCGCCCGGGTGGCCGGTGCCCATCTCGAGTCTTGTCGCTTCGATAGCGTATGTCGGGCAGTGATGCAAGAAGTCACCATCCGCCGGTGACCACTCAACCACCGGCGTGAGCGGGTACGCCTTCTGCTGCGAGTCCATCGCCATCACATCCGGCGCGAGAGCTGTACAGAGCGTGCAACCGATGCACTTCTCACGGTCGACCTTGATTTGCATCGCTCTGCGGGGAAAGACTCCAATGCCCCAGGTGATGCACTCTTCATAGTGCTTGCATGCCTCCATCGCTGCCGTGTAGCCCGCTTCCAGCAGCTCGTCGGTGTGCGAGAAACTGAACCACCCGATGTGGTTGACCTTGGGTCTGATCAGAATCATCGGTGGACGCGTCCACGTAGCGAACGGCGCCAGCTGCAGCGCGTGCATCATCGTCGTCGCCGCCCGGACGTAAATGGACGCGAAACCGGCAGTCGCAATATCGTTCTCAGGCTCCAGGTCGCTCGTCCCCGTATCTACGGCGATCACGGCGTCCATCCCCAGGCCCGCAACTGATACCGGGAGGTTATCGAGCACGCCACCGTCTACGCACAGCCGCCCGTTGATGGCGCCGGGAGGATAAAATCCAGGCAACGCGCACGACGCGTACACAGCGTCGGCAACGCTGACATCACGCAGACCTGGAAGTCCCCACACAACCTGGGAACCGCGCTGAATGTCGACGGTGTTGACGAGCAGCGTCCTCTTTAGCTTATCGAGCCGCTTCTCCCCTGCCACGGACTTCACCACGTTCTTGAGTGGCTCCTCGAGATAAATCGCGGGCGAGTGCTGCCGCTCGAGCAGCATTCCCATCCGGTTGAGACGAAAGAGATCGCGCCGCTTGAGAGCGCGGGCGCGATCCACCATCTCCGGTACGTCCATTCCCCGAGCGTACGCTGCTCCAATGAGCGCGCCGATGCTCGTGCCGGCGACCACCGTCGGCTCGATTCCGAGCTCTTTGAGCGCGCGAAACACGCCGATGTGCGCGAAGCCTTTCAGGCCCCCGCCGCCGAGCACGAGCGCGATCTTGTGCGCCTTGCGTCGCGGCTTGGCGGGAGATGCTCTTTTCAGGCTTCGTGGAGTCTGGCGGGGCATGCTAAGGTTGGGTGCGGGAAGCTATAATGTACTGACGTACACCACACACACAGAGTAATTCGATGACTCGTCCCACCGTCCTGCTCTCGATCGCGTTGGTATCCATTGTTTCCGTCTCGAGGGCGCTGGGGCAGACAGACAATGCGCCGAGCCGGATCACTGCCCAGGAAATCGACGCGTACCTCCGCTTCCTATCCTCCGACCTTCTCGAGGGCCGTGCACCAGCCACGCGTGGCGGAAGAATCGCCGAGGAATACATTGCGACCCAGCTCCAGGTTTTCGGCGTAAAGCCGGGTGGGGGAGACAGCTCGTACTTCCAGCGTGTTCCGATCGACGTCGTCAAGTCGGATCCGAGCACCATCAAAGTCACCGCCACGGGTAAAGCCAACGCGAATCTCCGCTTCACGGATGATGTCGTCGTCTGGCCAGGCTCCGCGACCGATGCAAGCTCCGCGCGCGGCGAGCTCGTTTTTGTCGGATACGGAGCGACTGCACCCGAGTACAAGTGGGACGACTTCAAGGGCACCGACGTTCGCGGAAAGATTCTGCTCGTTCTGGTCAACGACCCTCCAGCCACCCCTGCCGAGCCGAATCTCTTCGGCGGAAAGGCGATGACGTATTACGGACGCTGGACCTACAAGTACGAGGAAGCCGAGCGTCGCGGAGCGGCGGGAATGCTCATCGTGCATACCACGGAGCGCGCCGGATATCCGTGGCACGTAGTCGTCAGCTCAAATTCGACCGAGCACCGATTGCTTCCGCGGGATGCTTCGCTTCCGGCGCCGATTGGCGTCCGCGGCTGGATAACCGACAGCGCCGCGACTGCGCTCCTCGCCCAGGCCAGCCTGAACATGGCGCAGCTTCGCAAGCAGGCGGAGTCGCGCGATTTTCGTCCGATCTCAACCGGAATCATCATCGACGCCTCCATGAAGAACAGCCTCCAGCACATGTCGGCTAACAACGTCATCGGCGTGGTGCGTGGCATCGATCCGAAAGTCCGCGACGAGTACGTCGCTTACAGCGCGCATTGGGATCACTTCGGCATTGGTCCGGCCGTCAACGGAGACTCGATCTATAACGGAGCGGCTGACAATGCGTCTGGCGTTGCGGCAATTCTCGCGGTCGCCCATGCAGCTGCCGAAGGGGTGAAACCGCGTCGATCCCAATTGTTCATCTTTGTCACCGCCGAGGAATCGGGACTGCTCGGCTCGGCGTACTTCGGCGAGCATCCGACCGTGCCCGCGTCGAAGGTCATCGCCGATCTCAA
>CATPBD010000137.1 GCA_955652265.1 uncultured Gemmatimonadaceae bacterium
GACGAACGCCGGCAGGCGAACGAGCGCTGAGAGCGTGATCATCGCCCAGCCGAGTGCCCACAGGACGAGCAGCATCGTCACCCGATAGTCGAAATTGAACTGGTAGGCAAAGCACCGAAGCAGCACGACCTCGAGAAAGATCAACCACACTCCGCGCGTGAAAAGGAATCGGGACAGCTCACCCGGAGTCCTCCGCCGCAGTGCGAGGTACGCGCCCGTGCCGGTGAGCAGGAAGAACACCGGCGCACAGAAGTGTGTGACCCAACGCGTGAGGAACAATGCGGCCGTGGCGTTCGCAAGGTTGGTGGGATTCTGTCCGGGGATTCCAAAAAAGTCCCGGGTGTGATCGAGCGCCATGATGATCATGATCACGCCGCGGACAATGTCGACCGATTCGAGGCGCGCACGACTTGAGGCGGCGTTCACTCAAGGACTGGGACGTTCGTGAATGATCGACCATGACACACCAAACCGGTCGCGTAACATGCTGAAGCGAATCGCATAGAACGTCTCCTCCTCCGATTATTGAGCGGGAGCTTCGATACGCGTTGTTTGCGCGAATACCACCCTCCAGGCGCCATCTTGGCGCACATAAATGCGTGTATACCGAAATCTCTGTTCGAACGCCGTGCCTCCGAACGACCCGGAACGGTGACCGATGCCGGTCAGGATCGCGACATTGCCGTAGAGATGTACCCGTTGATCTGAGTAGTCGACCTTGTCGAACTTGAGCAGGCCCGAGCGCATGGCTTCGGCATTCTGCGCGGCCGTCCGAATTAGTCCGGTTCCAGCGATTTCGGTGAATTCCGGAGCATTGAGTCGCTGAATCGTTTGCCAATCGCCACGAAGCTGCGCTTGCTGGCGTTGGTATTCCAAATCCAGGATCTGGCGCTCGACGTTCTCCGGCGTCAAGGCTGCATGGGCGCAACTCAGTGACGTCAGTGACACGATCGTTGCGAGCACTCTCGAGAGGTTCACACTTCACCTCGCAATCTCGTGACTCGTCCGCCTAATGAGCAATTGAGCCGCGAGCGCATCCATAATGCGCAGCGCAGTGGGCGCTCGCCACAGCGCGCTCGTCGGCTCCAATTGCACGTCAGCCCGCCGCACAGAACTCTGCGGCAAACTAAGTCCTGGGCCTTGGGTCCTGACGTTCGGACAGTACTTCACCAAGCGCATCCAGTCGATCCGACCAGTACTGCTTGAGACCGTCCGCTGTCTCTCTGTCGGGCAGCTTCTCGTGCTGCACAGCCACTGAGCTCTTGGACTTGCCTTTGGCGGCGAATCCGACTGCGATGATGCTATGGTCGGTCCAATCGAGCCGCATCGATTTCGGTGCCGTCGCCGTGCGCACCTTTACATTCGCTCCATTCAGCCACCGTCGGCGCACACTCGCGTCCGCCCACGCATCAAACAGCGTCTTCACGGGCACGGTAAACGTGCGGGACTTGCTAGCCTCGTAGGTGCCGTCGCGCCGCTGCCCGCGTGCGCGTAGACCCTTGATGCGCTCGTAGCCTACGGTGACCGTCTGCGACCACCAGCCATCGACCTTGTACTTTTCATTCACCAACGCAACGATGTCGCGATGCGACATCGTTTCGGCGCCAAGCCGGTCGAGCGCGTGCACCCAGCGCAGCCACGTGCAACCCGTCTTCGCCTTCAGTTTCTCGTCACTCATTCCCGCGACCGCAGCGTAGTCAATTGACTTGGTCGCGGAGTTGGGCGTACCACGAGGAGCGGAGGGAACGACGGCATTGGAGGCCGTCGCTGACTTGGACTTGCTCTTAATGTGTGCACGGGCGGCGGTGTAGGCTTCGCCCGTCTTTCTCATGCGAGCGCGAACCAGGCGCTTGAGATCCTTGTTACGGGGCATCGTCTTATCTCCTTTGGATACACCATGGGCCGCTCTCCCAGCAGCGCACCACGGTGACGCAAAGGACCGACGAAACCAATCCGGGAGTGTGCCCCCCTTTGCCTCTCACAGGACTCCGGCTGGGGCGGAATCTCAAGAGGTTGGGCGCGGATCGCCGCCGCCAATATTATGTTGCGCCCGGCTTACAGCGTCAAGGCATTTTCAGGAATGCAGACAGCTCCGCGGGCGGCTCGTTCGTTGGGAAGCGATTCAGGCAAGATTGTGTATCGCAAAGGCGGCAAGAGATGCTATTCCCACGAAAAAACCGCCGAGTCCAGCGGTTATCGGAAGCCACCATACCCACCGAGTTGGCATTTGGGCATGAAGACTCAACTCGGAGTCCGTGTCGAGGACTGCGAGTGCGTACATGACGGCGCAACCTACGACAGAAATAGCAAACCCGCTCAGCGATACGTTTACCAAATCCGTCCACTCCGGGTTTGGGAACACCTTTTCGAGGAACGTTGCGATCAAAACAACGGAGGCGGTGCTCAGCGTCGTTAGATGCTTATAGAAGTCCCGTTCGGCGCGATAGGATTCGAGCTTACGCTGAAACTGCCGGTCGCTTAGGTGAGCATCGACGTCAATGAGTTCGTCGATGTTACGCGCGAGACTCCCTTTCTCTGTCATTCGAGGCTCCTGTGGTATTCCTTAACGGACCGCGCTTAAAC
>CATPBD010000138.1 GCA_955652265.1 uncultured Gemmatimonadaceae bacterium
ACTCGAAACCGGCAGGCAGCCCGATCGCCAGCATCTTCGACCAGGTCGCGAATCGGGGTTTCAGATCGGCTCGCACGAACTGGAGGTACGATTTCTCCGGCAGGAAATAAGTCACCAGCCAGATATCAGCCACCACGATTGCGACGAGCGACGACATCGCCGCGCCTGCGACGCCGAACGCGCGCCCAGTCCACCAGCCGAAAATCAGAAATGGCGCCAGCACCATGTTGATGATCACCGAGCCGCTGGAGACCATCATGCCCGGCTTGAAATTGCCGACCCCGCGCAGCGCCGCCGACTGCGCGACCAGCACAAACTGCAGTGCCATCGCCGGAATGAACCAGAGTAGATATTGAGCCGCAAGCGCCGCCGTCTCGGCGTCGGCGCTCATCGCGCGACTGTACGGAAGTCGCACCAGCATTCCCACAATCAGAAAAGCAATTCCCGTAACGACCGCCAGCACCTGCGCCTGATTGAACATCAGCTGCGCATCGTCACGGTTCTTCCTTCCGACCGCGTGCGACACGACGGTCGTCGTGCCGACGCCGAGCATCTGTGTCAGGGCGAGCACGATAAAGGTGAAGTTCCCGGCTATTCCAACGGCGGCGACAGCGTGCGTGCCGAGCCTGCCGACCCAATAGAGGTCGATCAGGAAATACAGCGTTTGAAAGATCATCGTCACGAGCATGAAGCTCGTGGTCTTCAACAGATGTCTGGTGAGCGGTCCGGTGGTGAGGTCTTCCATCGTACCGCTAATGTAGCTGGGGCCGAATCAGACGTCAGTTCGGCTGATCGCAAAGCAGGCGCAGCGTCTCATCATCGCGGTGGCCTTGAAAGTATTTCTCTAGTACCTGCACGAAGACATTATCGTCCGAAACCGCAGCGAATAGCGTAGCGCAGGAGCGGAGCTTCATGTCGTCCGGCGATCCGAATATCTCATGCGCCGAGCGTCCTGTGATGTCACGCACGGCTTCGAAACATTCGCGCAGCCGCGCACCCAGCACGGGATGATCGAGATACGCCTTCGCCTCGGCCGCGCTCTTGATGGAGTAGCGGCGCGACATCGCGCTGTGGCCGAGCCCCTCTAGCTGTGGAAAGACGTACCACATCCAGTGCGACCGTTTTTCACCGGCGCGCAGCTCCGATAGCGCCTGCGGGTAATCTGAAGCCTGCGCCTGCACGAACCGGTCGAGGTCGTATGGATCGTCGTTCAAAAGATGGCCACGAAGGAGTTCTACTCCTGACTAACCGCCATTGGGCATTCTCTGCGCCGGGATGTTCTGCCCGTTCTGATGTAGCACGAGCCCGGTAGTGTTTCCCTGCGCATCGCGAACGAAGTCGACTTGCGCATCCACTTCCTTGAGGAAGAAATTCGTCTCGGATTCGGGCCACAGGCGGACCATCGGCTGACCGGTAGCCTGCGCATATAACGCGTTGTCCTTGAACGTGACCTCGAGAATGAACGCGGGCGCGAGCTGGTAGCGGCCCACGTAACGCGCGAGGATCTCGGGCCGCACATCGATGGCGGTCCGCTCCTTTCGTGGCGCCGGCTTCGGCACCAGCGGAAGCTTGGAATTGAGAATGTGGAATCCAACGTCATCGGCGCCATCGCCGCCCGAATTCGTCATCACGACAACGCCGGTCTTTCGCGACGGATCGAATCCGATGAACGTGCGATAACCGCCGGTGCCACCGTTGTGCCATACGATAGTGTCCGGGCCGGCGCTACTGAAGGTCGCCCAAGCATCGAGGCGTGGTCCGCGCCTCCAACCAGCGCTACTCGGACGTGTGGGATCGCTGGAGCTTCGCCTCACCGTGCTGCTGGCACCAACGCCGCTCCGGCAAATTCAGCGATTCCTGCTGCCTGCGGCAGTGCTCGCTCTCCTGTTCGTCGTGGTGGTGATGCCGCACCCTATGCTCGGGCGGGGACCGCACATGCATGCTACTATGACGGCACGATGAGCAAACTTGATCTCACCAAGCGCGAGCTGGACATCATGAGTGTGCTCTGGGAGCTCGGCGAGGTCACGGTGAACGAGGTCCGCGACCGTGTTGACCCGAACCTGGCGTACACGGGTATCTCCAGTATGATTCGGGGGCGCTGGGCCGGGTGCTGGACAAGATTTACGGCGGGTCGCCGATCAAGCTCCTCGCTCACCTCGTGGATCGGCATCGCCTATCGGACAAGGAGCTCGCGCGCATGCGCGACCTGTTGAAGCGCCCGACGAAGCGTCGCTAAGACAGGACCGCGCGCGACTAGTTACCCAATCTGTAGTGCGATCCTGCCGCGGACCAGCGATGGCATATCGCTTCGAATGGTTCGAGGAGCGTGAGGCCTGAAGGAAGCGGCCAGTTGCTCTTGGCGGAGAACAACTACATGCTTGGTGGCCCGCTGCTGAATCTCAAACTCATCTAGTATGAAAATCGATCGCCGTGGTTTCCTGGTAGCGTCGTCTTCGGCATTGGTGTTGGGGAAAAGCAAGCTCTCGCCGGCGGCATACGAGCAACCGTCTGAGGCTCCGGAGCCACCCGAGTTCGAGCGAATTGAGGCAAGAGAGCTAGCTGTCTACACCACCGCCGACAAAACCAGCTACCGACTTTCTCCTACCGACAAACTGACATTCAAGCCAATGGGTCAGCCTCTCGAGACCCAGATCTGCGTCTTCGTCGATCCGTCAAAGAGAGCTCAAACGATCCTGGGCATCGGTGGCGCACTCACGGATGCCTCCGCTGAGACATTCGCCAAGCTGCCGTTAACCAAACAACGCGAAATTCTGGATGCCTACTTCGATCCCAACAAGGGCATCGGTTACACGCTGGGAAGAACCAACATCCATAGCTGCGATTTCTCGAGCAGCAGCTACACCTATGTCAGCGAAGGCGACAAGGAGCTGAAGTCATTCAGCGTCAACCACGACAAGCAGTTCCGGATTCCATTCATTAAACGGGCGATGGCCACCGCCGGGGGCAAGCTCACTCTCTTCGGCAGCCCATGGAGTCCACCGGCATTCATGAAGACCAACAATGACATGCTACACGGTGGAAAACTGAAACCGGATTCTTTTGCGTCCTGGGCCAACTACTACACGAAGTTCATCAAGGCATACGAGCGGGAAGGAATACCGATCTGGGGAATCAGCGTTCAGAACGAGCCCATGGCGACGCAGACATGGGAGTCGTGTATCTACTCCGCGGAAGACGAGAGAGGCTTCCTGAAAAACCACCTCGGCCCGACGATGAGGAGGGAAGGGCTGGGTGACAAGAAGATCATTGCCTGGGATCACAACCGCGACCTCATCTACCAGAGAGCCAGCACCATCCTGAAAGACCTCAAGGCGGCCCGGTATGTATGGGGCATTGGGTATCACTGGTACGAGCCATGGAGCGGTGGGGACCAGATGTTCTATAACGTCAAGCTCGTGCACGAGACTTTCCCGGAAAAAAACCTGCTCTTCACTGAAGGCTGCAACGATGCCTTCAAGGCTCAAGAGCTCAACAACTGGAGATTGGGCGAACATTACGGAAGTTCGATGATCAATGACTTCAACAGCGGTGCTGTCGGCTGGACAGACTGGAACGTCTTGCTCGACGAACAAGGTGGGCCAAATCACGTCGGGAACTTCTGCTTCGCCCCGGTTCACGCCGATACGAAAACGGGTGAGCTCACCTACACAAACTCGTATTACTACATCGGACACTTTTCAAAGTTTGTCCGCCCGGGCGCAAGGAGAATCGCCAGCGCACCCAGCAGA
>CATPBD010000139.1 GCA_955652265.1 uncultured Gemmatimonadaceae bacterium
ATCGCGTGCACGGACCGGCGATTTATTCCACGTCAGCCTCCAAAGGAGATCGTAAATGAAGCGCCTGGCCCTCGTCGCCGCCGTCCTCGTACTAGCCGCCTGCAGCTCAAAGAAGGATGAAACAGCGACCGCCGACACCTCCGCACCCGCAATGGCTCCTGCGCCCGCGGCGACGGATACCGGCATGAAGATGAGCACGACCGACACCACCGCTGGTGCCAAGAAAGACACGGTTACCAAGACCACGACGACGACCAAGACAACCAAGACCAAGACCCCGATCAAGAAGAAGTAAGCTTCTTCTCTCTTGGTTAAGAAAAGGCGCCACTAAACAGTGGCGCCTTTTTCATTTTGTTCGATTTGTACGCTGCATTCGCCTCCCGCCCATCGCGCTTGCAGCGTGGTGCCCGGCAGGATCTCCCGCCTCACCATCGCTAGCGCGACGCCGCCGAATCTGGGCGAGAGAGCGACGCTCCGGATGTCTCCGATGACTTTGCCCGTCTCATCGATCAGCTCTGCACCGGTGGGCGGCGCGGGGCGCGTGACGAAGCGAAGCTTGCGGAGAAAACGATTCACGTGTCCGCGGAAATGAACGCGCGCCACCGTTTCCTGACCGATGTAGCAGCCTTTCGTGTACGAGATTGCGCCCAGCTCGTCGAAATTGGCTTCCTGCGGAATTGTCGAGTCGTCCATGTCGGCGCCCCACTGCGGACGACCGCTCTCGACGCGAGCTATCTCCCAGGTGTCCTTGCTCCCTGGGGAGACTCCGGCGGCGTGCAGCTTGGTCTTGAGCGCCCCCACAGCTTCACTCGGAACGAAGATCTCGAATCCATCGAGATCCATTTCCGGAACTCTGGCTACGGTGATCGTTGAATCAGCGAACGGCACGGTGAGGTGACTGTACGGCGCGAGCGGGGACAGCACCCTGTCGTCGATAGCGGTGATTCGCGCAACGATGGAGCGGGACGATCGGCCGAACACCCCGATGTCGCTTAGCTCCGACGTCACGTCGTGGTACGGTGCGATACGTGGATTGATGTACTTCCGCACCATCTCCTTCCATCCCGACGCGGCAGCGGCGGAAGTATCGATGAGAAGCGCATCATCCAGAGCGAAGATGCGAAGATCGGCGATGATCTTGCCCTTGGGCGTGAGCGCCGCCGCGTACTGACCCTCGCCGGCGACGAGACTCGAGACATCGTTCGTCACCATTCCCGTAACGAGCTCCACGGCCTTCGGTCCGGAGATGCGCAGGCGCGTTCGGTCGCTCCGGTCGAAAAAGAGAGCACCGTTGTGCAGCGCGGAATACTCGTTCATTTCCGACATTAACTGCAATTAAGCCAGTGCCTGCGCGGGGCGCTACTGGCCGAAAGCAGCGTAGGATGCGTCGAGAAGATCTACCGGGTGAATCGATCTCGCAGGTATATCCGCGCGGATCAAACCGGCGCCGATCTGCATCAGGCAGCCCGGATTTCCGGTCGCCACCCACGGCGCGCGCGTGTCACGAATGTTGGCCAGCTTCGGTGCAAGCACCGCATCGGAGGTGTCCGGTTCGATGAGATTGTAAATTCCCGCGCTGCCGCAACACTGATCCGAATCGTGCAGGGGCACGAGCTCGAGACCCGGAATCGCCGCGAGCACGGAGAGCGGCGCGTCCGTCACGCGCTGTGCATGCTGCAAGTGGCACGGCGCATCGTACGTGACCCGGATCGGAAGCGCGCCGCCGGTCCGCGGGCCGGCGGCAGCGAGCAGCTCGCTCACATCGCGGACGCGCGAGCCCAACGCCGAAGCGCGCTCGCGCCACTCCGGATCATCCTTGAGCAAGTGCCCGTACTCTTTCATGATCGCGCCGCAGCCGGCGGCGTTCACGGCAATGAACTCGGCTCCTGATTTTTCGAACGCGGCGATGTTGCGTCGCGCCAGCTTTCGAGCGTTCTCGAGATCTCCGGCGTGCGCGTGCAAAGCTCCGCAACACTGCTGGCCGGGCGCATCAACGATCGCGTAGCCGTTCACTGTGAGCACGCGCTCCGTCGCGCGATTGGTGGCGCTGAACAATCCGTCCATTACGCACCCGCGGAGCGTGGCCGCACGTCCCCGCTCCCCCCTGCCGATTGCATTGTAGCGGGAGCGTTCGATGGACCGACCGGTGGAAGCCAGCATCGCCATCGCAAAGCCGAGACGGCCCTTGACCCCGGACAGAAGCGTGGGGATCGGGGTGGCCGCGAGAAGCCGCGAAAAAAACATCGCCGGCCGCAACAGCCATGCACGCGCGAAGACGAAAAGAATAAGTCGTGCAAGGAACGGAGTCGGCCTGCTCTCACGCAAGGTCGCACGCGTTGCCTCGAGAAGCTGCCCATACGGCACGCCGCTCGGGCACACCGGTTCGCATGCTCTGCACCCGAGACATTGATCGATGTGCTGCTGGACACTCGGGTCGTCGGGCCGGACAGTTCCTTCCAGCAGCGACCGCATCAGAAAGATCCGCCCGCGAGGACTATCGTTCTCATCCTCGAGATTCAGGTAGGTCGGACAAGCCTGCAAACAGAATCCGCAGTGCACACACGCGTTGATGCCGGGCAGAGCGTCCGCGAGGGGAGTGCCTGGGAGCGCACAGCCTGGCATCGGGTCGTGCGGGAGCGGATCAGCAGGGAGGGCTGCGGTCACTTCAATCGCCGAGTATGCCCGGGTTCAGGATGTTGTGTGGATCGTATGCGTTCTTGATGCCCCGAGACAGCGGATCAGAGACAACGCTCGGAGAGACGACCGGCCAAACCTCCGGCGGCAGCTTCTCAAAGATCACACTGGTTCCAGCGCCCTGTCCGTCGGTCGGGAAACTCACGGGGATCCCCGCGTCAACAGTCGTCATGAGCTCTTGCTCTCCGCCGCCACTTGTCACGAGACGCATCACTCCGCGGCGAGGATTGATCGAGATCACAACTCGCGGCTGCGTATCAGCGAGAATGCTCGCCGCAGTTCCAAGAAATCGAGTGGGCAACGTAGAGATTCTTATCACGCTCTCGGCACCACGGTCAATCTCCCGAAACTCCGTCCAGGTCGATTGCTCGACTTCCTCGGTGCGCGCGACCTGCGAGAGCGCTTTGAGCTGAACTTCCACGATCGGCGCATTTCCGCCGAGCCGAATCAGGAGCGCGGCACTATCACCGAGGCCGAGCGACCGGGCAGCAGCCCCGTTGAGGAGCTCGAGCGCAAACGGCGCGAGCTGTGAAGCAGCCACGGTGCGCAGCAACGCGGTTGTCGATTTTTCGCTGCCCTCGAGCGACACGGCGAAACTCCGATCGACCTTCGGGCGCGCGTATAATCGCAGCGTCACCTCAGTGATCACGCCCAACGTTCCCCATGAGCCGGTGAGAAGCCGCGACAAATCGAAACCAGCAACGTTCTTCACGACTCTCCCGCCCCCTCGCACGACTTCTCCAAGTCCATTCACGAATTCGAGACCAAGCAACAAATCTCTCGGCAATCCAAAATTTGTTGCCAACGGCCCAGCCGACGCGGTAGCGATCGTCGCGCCGATCGTTCCGTCGTCCGAACCGAACGGATCGAGCGGCAGCCACTGGTCGTGCTCGCGCGTGACGCGCTCGATCTCGGCGAGCGTACTGCCCGCGCGCACCGTGAGCGTGAGATCGCCCGGCACGTAGCTGACGACGCCCGAGTCGTCACCGAGGGAAAGCGTCTTCGCCGCGCTCACAGGTCGGCCCGCCGACAACCAGTTGCCGCGACCGGCGATTCTCAACGGCGTACGCCCAGCGACGCCCTCACGAACCGTGGTCACTACCGCTTCTGTCCGTGTCACCGATCTTCCCACAAATCACTTTCCAGATTGCGCGACCGTGCTGAGGGCCGCGCGGGTTCCGCCGCGAGCGGCATCGGCTCCCTGACGCTAGCAGCCCCACGCGCCGAGGCGACTGCGTTCCACTCCCTGCAGGAATGAACCGGTACGACTTTCCCCGGGTTGGCGCGCCGGTCCGGATCGAACACGCTGCGCAGCGCGCACATCGCGTTGAGCGAAGTCTCGGAGAAAATCGCCTCCATGTATCCTATCTTGTCGAGACCAACTCCGTGCTCTCCGGTGATGCTCCCACCCGCGTCGATGCACGCGCGCATGATCTCCACCATCGCCGAGTGCACCCGCTCGCTCTCATCGGGGTCGTCCGCGCTGTAGGCGATGTTGGGGTGGAGGTTCCCGTCACCCGCATGAAAGACGTTGCAGACGACGACGCCGTACTTCTCGCTGATTGCGTGAATGGTCTCGAGGATGTCGGATAGACGCGTGCGCGGGATGACGGCGTCCTGAACGATGAGATGGGGAGCCAGTCTTCCCATGGCTCCAAATGCCTTCTTGCGTCCCTGCCACAGCTTCGTTCGCTCGGCGTCGTCGCGTGCTACCTTCACGTTGCGCGCCCCACCCTCGACGCAGACCTGCCGCACTACCTCTAGATCAGCGCTGACGCCTGCCTCGAGCCCGTCGAGCTCGATCAACAGAATCGCCTCCGCATCCTTTGGATACCCGGCCGCATAGATCGAAGACTCGACGACGCGAATCGTCGGACCGTCCATGAACTCGAGCGCGGCGGGAACAATGCCGGACGCGATGATGGCTGAGGTAACGCGCGCCGCTTCGTCAACCGACATGAAGTCGGCCAGCAGCGTGCGCACGGTTTGTGGTCGTGGCGTCAGCTTGACCGTGATTTCGAGCGCAAGCCCGAAGCACCCTTCTGAGCCAATGAATGCTCCCCGCAGATCGTAGCCATCGTGCTCGCCGGATTTGCTGCCCAGATCGACTACTTCGCCGCTCGGCAAAACAACCGTCATCGCCAACACGTGATTCAGCGTCACACCGTACTTGAGGCAGTGCGGTCCTCCCGCGTTCTCGGCCACGTTGCCGCCGATGGTGCACGCGGCTTCGCTCGAAGGATCCGGAGCGTAAAGCAGCCCATAAGGGGCCACGTATTTGTTGAGGCGGAGGTTGACCACTCCAGATTCCACCGTCGCGCGACGGTTGTCGATGTCGAGCGAGATTATCTCCTTCAGGCGATGGAGTCCGACGACGATGATGTCATCCGCGAGAGCGCCGCCAGACAGTCCCGTGCCTGCGCCGCGCGGGACGAATGGCAGGCCTTCATCGGCCAGAAGCCTGACGACGGCGATTGCTTCGTCGCGCGTTCCGGGGAATACCGCGAGCCGCGGTTGCCGCCGGTAACCCGGGAGTCCGTCGGAGTTGTAAACCAGCAGCTCGCTCTGGCGACTCAGGACGTGTCGATCGCCTACGATTTCTGCCAGACGATCTGCGACCGCGGACGCGTTCAGCTGGCTCGGCGGTGTCATCCGTGAAATCTAGCTATTCGCCTCCGTTCGGCGGCACGACAAGTCGGAGAGCGTCACGCTCGATGTGGTAATCGAGCGGTGTTGGGAATCGCTTCAACTCTCCGTCGAGCCCGACCGTCGTTGTTGGTCGGGTGAGGTCGATCCTCAAGCTGTCGACCAGAAAGTCGTCGAAGTCCGGAAGTTTTTCGGCCTGTTGCGTGCCCTTGGTGATTCCGGCGATCGCCAGAGCGAAGAGCTGGGCTGGCTTGCGTCCCTTGACGATCATCACGTGAAGGCCTCGCTTCCCATTCTTCACCCGATTTCCCAGGATCGGCAGTTTCAGCTCGCGCTCGCCGACACCGATGAAGACGAGCGACGCTCGATAGGTCTTCTTCTCTCCCTCCACTTCCAGGGTCACGGAAAAGGTACGGATCTCCGAAAGCATCTTGGCAAAGGCGATCACGCTGGCGATCGAATAGCCGAAGCGTTTCTCGAGTCTTTCGCGCTCGCGAACGAAGGTCACATACGCTCCAATGGAGCTTGTGTTCAGGAACGCGCAGTCGTTGACGTAGCCGATGTCCACGGTGACAACGGGCCCATCGCTGGCGACGAGCGCCGCCTTTCCGAGGTCGCTCGGAATGCCGTGATCCTTGGCGAAGTGGTTGAGCGTCCCGCCTGGTACAACGGCGAGCTCGGTTTTCGTCTTGGCGACCAGTGCTGCGGCAGTTGCGATAGTTCCGTCCCCTCCAGCGACGAGAATTCGCTTGGTTCCCTGACCGATCGCTTCCCTGAGACGACTCTCGAGATCCTGGGGCTGGACGGTTACCACCTCGAAACCCGCGGCAGCGATCGCTTTGCGAGCTGCCTCCGCGTTTCCGCAGGCGGCATTGAGAAAGGCTTTGAGAGTAGAGCTGTTAGCAGGCCGAGTAGCCGTCATGGAATGGATTGACCCACCGAAGAAAAACAGGCGCGAAGAGCGGGAGTAATCCTTATACAAAAAAGACGCCGGCTCATTTGTCGCCGGCGTCTTTCCATCCGCAATGGGAACGAATTTCGACGATCGTCGCGGTCTAGCCCCAGAATCCAGCGAGCGCGGAGCCATCGGGCGATTCACGGAGCTTCTCGAACGCGCGCTCCCTGATCTGCCGGATACGCTCGCGCGTCACACCCATCAGCGCGCCGATCTTCTCCAGAGTCATCGCATCCGAGCCCTGCTCGAGCCCGTAGTAGAGATGTAGAATCTTCCTCTCGCGTGGCGTCAGATATTTCCGGAACACGCGGTCGATGAACTCGCGCATCAAGTGGAAGTCGGTGACATCTTCGATCTCAGCGCCATCGACGCCGGCGAAGCGCTCGCCGAGCGTGCACGCCTCGCGATCTGAGCGGTCGATCGGGGCATCAAGGGAGATCTCGGTCGCCGACATCTGCTTGGCGGAGCGGACAGCGTCGGGCGTCTCTTCGAGGAGCCGGCCGATCTCGTTGTCGGTCGGGTCGCGCTTCAGGACCTGTGAGAGAACTGTCTGGGCGCGGGCGAGCTTGATCAGCTGCGAATTCTGGTTGAGCGGAATTCGAACGCTGCGGGTTTGCTCAGCAAGCGCCTTGAGCACCGCCTGTCTGACCCACCACACGGCGTAGGAGATGAACTTCACGCCCTGGTCAGGATCGAATTTTCTGACTGCCTTTAGGAGACCTTCGTTGCCGATCGCGACGAGCTCACCGAGATCGAGCCCGTGACCCTGATACTTCTTTACGTATGAGATGACGAAGCGAAGATTGGCGGTGACCAACCGCTCTGCTGCTTTTTCGTCGCCGGCCTGTGCACGACGCGCGAGACGCCGCTCTTCTTCGGCGTCGGTGATCAGGGGAAGCTTTTGTATGTCCTGGAGGTAATGGTCGAAAGCGGTGGAAGGGGAGGAACGGAAGAAGCCTTTGGATCTACTCTCGCCCGTTGTCTGCATAAGCCCCTTGGTAGCGACATTATCAAATGACGCGTCTGGGTGGCGCGCTCCCGGTACTCTGCCGGACGCGCACGATAACTACGGGCGCACTCAACCGTCAACAGCCACGTTTCATGCCATTGGAGGGGCGGGCGGATCTTTGGGCTTCGTTCGGGTTGTCGCCATCAAAATGGCAATTCCGATCAGGATTATGCATCCGACGACGACCCATGTTTGCGATACGCCGAGCAGAATCGCGGCGATGGCGAGCCCAATGATGAGGACGATAAATCCGATCAGGTAGGTGCTGAACGAGGACATGGTGCTCTCGGGTTGGATTTTCGAGGCCGAATCGAGCAATTGTAAGGCCAGATGCGCCTCGCAGATTTCGTCAGCTAGCGCTTCGCGAGTCCGTCCCAACGAGATGGCGTCAGCGAATCATTGGGGATCTGCTCGATCTCGCGCGCGACGAGCGTCGCGCTTCCCCAGTGTCGGCCGAATCGCGCTGCTTCCTTGCAATCCGGATTCCAGATGTCGAGGGTCGCACCTAGCACGTTGCCGCCGGTGTCGTCCACCAGATAGCGGCCGAGGTACTCATCGCCGAGAAAGACCTCGACGTAACGGGCGAGCGGGAAAATGCGAGGATCGGCGGCGACAATTCCGTGGCGCGTCTGACGGCCGCGACGCGTTTCGCCTTGCACGCAGTACTGGGTGAGAGAGACGGGAATCGTAACTCCGTCCTCTGCGCGAGTGAATTTGGACGGGATGAGCGGGATGATCCCCTTTCTCATCCTGATTGCTTCGTATGCCGTAGCGCGCATCGTCCTGGCGGCGTCGGGGATCACCTCGACTCCCTCGGCGATCGGCTTGGTCACTGCCGTTGTTGCCCTCGCCATTGTTGCCGCGGTTGATGGCAGCGCCTTCGCCATCTCGATCACAGTCTCCTTCACTGGTCCAGCGAGCTTGCCGGCGCTTTCGTGGATGCTTTCGATCGCGGAGAGCTCGTCGGGCTCGAGCTGAGGTCCCTTTGGGGGCGGGATCTCAATGCTGGCCTCGAGCGGAGCGAGCGAGGGTAACGCAACGGCACCCGTACCGATTAGGGCGATAGCGAGGGTCACCGCGACGACTGTCCGGACAACTTCTGAACGTCTTTTCATGCGAGCACCTCCCGAAGCTGAGGGTCACTGACCGAAACAGTCCATCCAGAATCTGCCCCCGCCATCTCTCCAATCCGGAGCGGGAGGGCGAACCTCGTCCTGCCTGACCGTCCCTTCTTATCCGACCGCATGGCCTCCATCACGGCATCACCGACCGACCCGGGGGGGAGGGCGGTTGGGAGTCCGGCCGAGTGCAACGCGCCGCTGACCGTCGCTGCGGTTCCGGCCTGAGCGAGGCCGATCCGTTCGGCCAGCTCACTCTCAAGTGCCATCCCGATTGCGACCGCCTCTCCATGGAGCAGTGAGTAGCCGCTAACCAACTCGACGGCGTGGCCAATCGTGTGGCCGAAATTCAGGATTTTTCTAAGGCCTTCCTCCCGTTCGTCACGCGAAACGATGTCGGCCTTGATCTC
>CATPBD010000140.1 GCA_955652265.1 uncultured Gemmatimonadaceae bacterium
CCGACAGCCGAAGGATCAATGGAATCCTGCGCGCTGACGGCACGAATGGCGCCGATTGCGAGCGCCAGAGTGACCACTATCGCACGCCGCACTGGAACGATTCGATCAGAAGGTGAACATGGCGATCGCGGCCCCGAACATGGCAGCTGTCGTCAGCCATACCACAGTTCGCCCGAGAAATGAGCTTGGCTGATTTTGCATGAGTTTGCGGTCGGAAGCCGTGATTACGATTCCGAGGAGGAGAAAGGGCGCGAGAAGGCCGTTGAGTATGGCAGTCCAATACAGAGCCTTCACCGGGTTCACGTTTGCGAAGTCGAGTCCGACGCCGATCCCCATGGCGATTATCACCACCACGTAAAAGGCTCGCGCTCTGCGGAATCGCTCGTCGATGCCTTGATTCCAACCGAACGTCTCGGCGAACGCGTAGGCGGCGGATCCGGAGAGCGTTGGAATCGCCAGAGCCCCAGTGCCGAGTATTCCCAGCGTGTAGAGCAGTGTCGCAAGATTGCCGGCGAGGGGTCGTAGCGCGGCGGCAATTTCAGCGCTCGTGTTGACCTGCGTAATGCCGGCGCGGTGCAAGGTGAGGGCGGTCGTCAAGATGATGAAAAACATTGCGAAGTTGGAGAAGAACGTTCCCGACCCGACATCCCATTTGCGGGCCTTGATCTCTTCGGGAGTTGCGCCCCTTCGGGCCACAATGCTGTGCCGTCCCATCGCCTTTTCTTCCTCGACCTCCTGCGACGCCTGCCAGAAAAAGAGATAGGGGCTGATCGTGGTACCGAGAATGGCAACGACCATGGCCCAGGCTCCACTCTCGTGAGGCATGCTCGGAACGAAAGTGTCGTGAGCGACGAGACTCCAGTTCGGTCCTTCGATCAGTGCGGTCGCAACATAGGCAAAGAGAACGAGTGCCAGCCATTTGAGAACGTTGGCGATCACGACGTAGCGAAGCCGGACTGTCGCCCAGGCAATCAGTACGCCGAACACGACCACCCACACGTGTGAGCTCACTCGCGTAAGGAGCTCGGCTGCGTCTGCCATGCCCGACAAGTCGGACCCAATGTTGATCGTGTTCGCGATGAAGAGTGCGCCACACGCGCCTAGCAGAACCCGGCGAGGAAATTTTTTCCGGAGCGCCGCCATCAGGCCGCGGCCGGTCACCATGCCGATCCGGGCGCACATCGTCTGAACGGCCGCCATTAGCGGCCACGTTACAAGAGCCGTCCAGAGGAGGCTGGTGCCGTACTGTGCGCCGGCAGCAGAGTAGGTGGCGATGCCCGACGGATCGTCGTCTGCCGCACCGGTGATTACGCCAGGGCCAAGCGCCCGCCAAAATCGGCGGAGAGCGCGCAGCGGATACATGCCGCGCGACACCACCGATTTCTTTCGAGGGTCACTGTCCACTGCTACGTAACGACATCTCCTCGAGCTTTTTCTTTCTGAGCTGGAAGTGCGGCATCGACGCTCTTATCTGGTCGGTGAGATCGGCCTCCATCTTCTTCGGATCGAGCGGCTCGAGCATCGCTTTCAGCTCCGGATCATCCGCGAGCACCAGTCCCAGCCGCGAGTAAAGTCCCGCTACAAGGTGGAGCGTCTTCGTAATTTCTTCCTCCATCCGGAGATTCACTTGCAGCGTCAGCTCCTCGCGCAGCTCGCCAATTCGCGACTCGCGGCTCTGCGTCATCAGCACGAAGATGGAGAGGAAGATCGCCTCCAGCGAGACGACCATCGTGAGCATCCCGTAGGGGTACGGGTCGAACTTGGGCAACGCCGAGATCGGCAGGTTCCAGTAGAGCCAGACAATGAAGATGATCGCATGCAGAACGAGAAACGGCGTGGAGCTGGCGAAGCCAATCATCCGGTCGGCCAGGACCTCCATCTTCGAGCGGTTGGCGGAATGCTGAGCCTTGATCGCCCGGAACGCTGTGTTGATGCCGGCGCTGCGGCGCACGCGTCGTTCTCCGGTGACCGGAGTACCTGGGCGAAGATCTACCGACGTGTACTGGTCTTGGTCCATGTCTCGACTGGGGGCGATGCACTAACCTAACGCAATCAGCCGGCCACTTCCTGTGCAGGCACAACGCGTTAACCTTTCACACATGGCGACCACGTCGGCATTCACAGTAGGAATCGTACAGGAAGCCGTCACGAACGACGTCAGCCAGAACGTCGAGCGGGCGATTGAGCGCATCCGTGAAGCGACCGACCAGGGAGCACAGATCGTGTGCCTCCAGGAGCTGTTCAACGCGCCTTACTTCTGCAAGTCGCAGAAGCACGAGCGCTTCGATCTCGCCGAGCCGATTCCCGGGCCAACGATCGAGCGAATGCAGGAGGTGGCGCGAGAGCTCGAGATCGTGATCATCGTCCCCATCTTCGAGCGACAGGCCGCCGGCGTGTATCGCAACTCCGCCGCTGTCATCGACGCAGATGGCTCGCTGCTTGGCGCCTACCGCAAGATGCACATCCCCGACGATCCGCTCTTCAACGAGAAGTTCTACTTCACTCCCGGCGACTCGCACGTCGCCGACGACGGCGACCACAAGGGTGCGAACGGCTTTCGCGTCTGGAAGACGCGGTACGCGAACGTGGGAGTGCTGATCTGCTGGGATCAGTGGTATCCTGAAGCCGCACGCATCACCAGTCTGCTCGGCGCGGACATCCTCCTTTATCCGACCGCGATCGGCTGGCACCCCTCGGAGAAGAAAGAATTTGGCGAGGCGCAGGTGGAGGCGTGGCGTATGGCGCAGAGAGCGCACGCGATCGCCAACGGAGTGTACGTCGCGGCGCCGAATCGTGTTGGCCATGAGGACGAGCCGGGCACCGACGGCATCGAGTTCTTCGGGCACTCGTTCATCTGCGATCCGTTCGGACGGATTCTCGCCGAGGCGGGAACAGAGCCGGCGGTGCTGGTCGCGAAGTGCGATAGAGCGCTCATCGAGAGCACGCGTCGCAACTGGCCCTTCCTGCGCGATCGGCGAATCGACGCTTACGCGCCGATCCTCAATCGCTACATCGGATGAAAAAGAAGGGGGCTAGTCCCACGAGCAAGCGCGAACCGAGCGCCGCTCCACAAGGACGCGGCGCTTTAAGTATCAAGACCGCTCAGAAGACCGGCGGCGCTTTGACTATGGAGCTTTCGCTGGGCAGGCGCATGCCCGCGGAGTGGGAAAAGCACGAGGCGACGTGGATCGCATGGCCGCATCACGAGCCCGACTGGCCGGGCAAGCTCGCGCCCATACCATGGGTCTACGCCGAGATCGTCCGCGCGCTCACCGATTACGACCGCGTCGAGATTCTCTGTCACGACGGGACAGTTGCGGATAGCGCGCGCACGCTGCTGGGGGCACACGGTGTGAAAGAGAGCCGCTATCGTATCCACACGGTCTCGAACGATCGGGTGTGGCTCCGCGATTCCGCGCCGACGGGCGTGTTGCGTGCGGACGGACGAGTCGAGCTGATCAACTGGAGATTCAATGGCTGGGCGAAGTATGACAACTACAAGAGAGACGCCGGAATCGGTGCCGAGATCGAGCGCATCACCGGATTGCCGAGAATCGTACCCACTCGGCCCGACACTGGAGAGCGACTTATCCTCGAGGGCGGAGGAATCGAAGTAAATGGCGCCGGCAAGATGCTCGTCACCGAAGAGTGGCTTCTCACTCCAGTCCAGGTCCGGAATCCTGGCATGCTGGCTGGAGATTACGAGAAGGCCTTCGATGAGTATCTGGGGGTGACCGATACTATATGGTTGGGAGAGGGGGCGGCGGGTGACGACACGCACGGGCACGTCGACGACGTCGCCCGCTTCAGCTCGCGTGATACTGTGATTCTGGCGTACGAGCAGGACCCGTCCGACGAGAATCACGCGCGATCGGTGGATAATCTCCGCCGGCTCCAGCTCGCCGCCAAGAAAAGTCCTCTTGAGATAACAACCATACCCTTTCCTCGCCCAGTAACGATGAATGGCGAAAGACTGCCGGCGAGCTACGCGAATTTCTACATCGCCAATGGCGCCGTTCTTGTACCAACATTCAATGATCCCGCCGATCGTGTGGCGCTCAACGGAATTGCCGAGGCGTTTCCGAGGCACACCGTGATCGGCATACACGCGGTGGATCTGGTGTGGGGATTCGGAACGATCCACTGCCTCACGCAGCAGCAGCCCGCGGGCGCGGCGAGAAGATGAAGATACACATCGATATGAAGGTCACCTGGCGATGAAGATCGTGCTGACTGGCGAGGAATCTCTCAGACTGGAAGCGACTGGCGATCAATTGACGATCGAAGCGCCGACACCTGACCTTCAGTATTCGCCGTTTCACATGCTCGGCAGCGCTCTCGGCGCGTGCACGCTCTCGGTGCTGCAAAGTTGGGCGTCGAACAAGAATCTCGGCGCCGACGATCTGAAGATCGATGTGAGCTGGCGCTTCGCGGAAGGACAGCATCGGGTTAGCTCGATGAAAGTGAAGCTCACGTGGCCGACTCTTTCTGCGGAGCTGTGGCCGAGGGCGATTCGGGCGGCGAGCATATGCGGGATACACAACACGCTGACGCATCCGCCGCAGATCTCGATCGAAGCTGTCGGTGTGGAGTCGCCGGCAATCGAGGCATCGGCGTGACCGTTCCGGTGGTGCGATTCACGGTAGCCGGTCGGCATGTGCACGATCATCCGGTTGCGCCGACCATTGGTGAGGCCGGCCGGCGCTACACGGTGATTTACGATGGTCACTGCAAAGTGTGCGGCCGGATGGTGAAGGCGCTCAAGAAGTGGGATCGGAACCACGAGCTGGAGATAATTCCGTCGCAGGCACCCGGCATCCGGGAAAGATTTCCATGGATTCCTCCGCGCGCGTACGTGGAATCGGTGCAGGTAGTGAGGACGCGTGATGGCAAGACGTGGCAGGGGGCAGCGGCGCTCGAGGAGTTGTTGAATGTTATGCCGAAGGGGCAGTTGATCTCGTGGTTGTTCAAGATTCCCTTCGTGCGGCCGCTCGTTGACATGTTTTATAGATGGTTCGCGCGCAACAGATACAGGTTCGGTTGTGGGGAACACTGTCAGGTGCGCGAAGCAGATCTGGATTACGGGGACGGGTGACGCGCTATGCCCAACGAGCCTGCGATTGCCGATCACTTCGCGCGCCGTCCGTCTTTGCGCCGTAACCGGAATGAATGGGGATTTGTTTCGTCGTCATGGATTGTTAAGGAGCGCATTGATTGCGGCTCTCGTCTGAATTCGCGCATTGCTATCGCGCGAGCCGCTCGCAACATAGGCTTTCATCCCATCAAAGCTGTCCTAAGCTACAGAAGTGCCCTGCAGAGCGTTATCTCGCCACCATTGCGTCACCGACCCATCTTATCTCGCATACGGATTGCAGCTTTCTCATTTCTCCGCAGTATAGGTAAGCAGTACAATTACTAGTTAGGCAGATGGCTGCAAAGAGGGTCTCGCCTGGATCGCCGTCGCACACGGTTCCGTACCCACTAGATTCTGCGCATGGCCCTCGGCTTCTCCTGGGACCCGCGCAAGGCGGCTAGCAACGAGCGGAAGCACGGAGTAAGCTTCGAAGAGGCCGTTACCGCCTTTGGCGACCCATTGTCGTTGACGGTAACCGATCCCGAGCACTCAGCAAGCGAAAACCGTTTCGTACTCCTCGGTCTTTCAGCCACAGACAGGCTCCTAGTTGTCGCTCACGCCGAGCGCGGCGACGACATTCGAATCATCAGCGCTCGGCTCGCCAGCCGTCGAGAACGGATTGCGTATGAAGAAGGCTGCTAAGAGCTCCCGCATGAAGAAAGTGTCTCGCCGCGCCGACGAGGACGAGATTCTTCCCGAATACGACTTCAGTAACGGTGTGCGCGGGAAGTACGCCAAGCGGTTTGCCGAAGGAACGAATCTCATACTGCTCGAGCCGGATCTAGCGGCGGAATTCCCCAATTCTCGATCAGTAAGTCGCGCCCTTAGAGCGTATCTGAAAAGCAGATCGAAGCGCCGCACCGCCTAACGACCAGCGTATGCAAACCGCGCTCGTCGTTCGCTACCGTCCAACGCTCCGCTCGGCCTGGCCGCGACAACCAGTTCCGCCTTGGCGACATCAATGCCGATCAGCATCCGCACCCTCCAAAGAGAGAATGTCGCCCCAGCCCCGTCCTTGTGAGAATTCGGGCTCGACCTAGAGA
>CATPBD010000141.1 GCA_955652265.1 uncultured Gemmatimonadaceae bacterium
AATCATGACCGCTGGGACACGATCAAACAAAGTGATTCGCTTCATAGGCGTATTTACTCTCGCAATCGCGCCGTCAACCGCAATCGGTCAGGATTCGGTCGCGATGGAGCCTCGCGTCCCGACTCCTGTTTTCTCGATCGGCCAGCCACTTCGGTGGCAACCTTACTCCACCGGCTTCGTGATGTCCGATCGCACTCACGGTGGACTCGCTCCCGGCGCGCTGTTCGGTGTCTATCACCCGATCAGAAACCCAGTCGGCGGAATACTCGGCGCATCAATCGAGGCGTATGCTGTCTCGAGGGGTGAGTCCCGAGGAGGCGGCGCTCGAGCTGTTGCCACCGCTCCCGCTTTCGGATTGGGGCTTGGCCTCGACTGGATTACGCGGGGGCATCTGAATCCCGTCATCAGCTTCGAGTCCGCCATTCTGCGGGGCGGGGTGCTTGGGCACGGCACTTTGGCGCGGATCGACTGGTTGCCAAACCGGAACCGCACCCTCGGCTTCGGAGTCAGTGTGCCACTTTTCCAACCCCTTGCCGGAAGAACGCGCCCGCGACGGATCGGCGTCGCCGCGCCGACGGTCGGAAAGAGTAAAATGACTCCCACGCCATTGTCGGCCGAGCAGAATGCGGTGCTTGCCAGGCTCGGCGAGTCCGCCGCGCTGATCGGAGCCTACACGGATCTCTACTCGAGGAAGACGGAGCAGCGTCTTGTCGGCTCAGAGAGCTATCCCGTCGCCATGGACACGTACTTGAATGCGCTCGCGCGCGCATTCAGTCTCGCCGCTAACGATTCGGCGCTCGGTGAAATCATCACGAGCCGGGCCCGCGCCGGTCTGCTCGATCGCGTGCTCATCCCTTTCGACTCACTGTTCGGCCAGGCGAAACAGGATCCGAGCAGCATCCGCTATCTGACTTCTTCTGCGCAGGCGGAGCTCGCGCGGTGGTTGCAGGATTCCTCGCAGGTAAGCCCACCCGCGCAGAAGACGGTGCTGGCTGTTCATGCGCGCTGGCTCGCAATCATCGAGCGCGAGCATCAGAGCCTTCTGCAAGAGGCGGATGACTCGCGGATCGTTTGGCTGCCGCTGCAATTCGCGCTGGCACCGGACCAGTACCAGGATCAGGAACAAGTCGACTCGCTCATCGCGCGCGTCATCGGCCGGCCATTCACTGATCGCAACGCCCTCACATATCTCCACAGCACCGACCTGCCGATGGAGATCGCGCGTTCGATCTACGCCGCGCGCGACTATCACGTTCTCTGGACCCACGACTTTACCGGACGCCGAGAATCGGGGGCCGTCGACAACCTCGGCTACAGCATCGTTGACGACGTATATCTGCCGGCGCTCACTGAAGCCGTGAAGCGATATGACAGCACCGGGCGGCTGCCAGTCTACATGATTCTACTCGACGAGTACTACTACGAGCCTCGCGCGGGACGACTCTGGATGACGATCCTCGAAGATCCGCTCAACGCTTCGCTGTCCCTCCCGCCGGGAAACGGGGAGCGCGAGATGCATCTTAGAGAGCGACGCGAAGCGCTGCGCGCAGCCATTGCCGCATCAGCACGGCTCCAGCGCGATGCGATGCGCTCGGGCGGCGCGGACTGGATCAGGCGCGTGGTCAAGGTTCACGTCAACATCACCAACCCGAGCGACTTCTCCTTTCGAAGCGGTCGGATCGTGCCTCCGATTCCTTTCGCGCCGGACAACCTCATGCGCGACCACCGGAAAATCGCATTCTACGATCTGAACGAAGAGGATCCCTACCGGGGGTTCATGATCCTCATGGGAATTGGAATCGGCGAGCACTACGCGAGCCCGACCTGGGAAGATCGGGGGTACAGATTGCGCGGCCCCGCGGCGCTCGAGGTCCGCGCGGCGGTGCGTCGAGCATTGAAGGGAAACGGATTCAGCGACAGAGACATCCCGGAGCCGCTCCGCGTGGTGAAAGGAGCGCCGACGGCAGCCACGACCGAGCGAAGTGCTAACGTCGGTGACTACGTCGGGCGCGCGCTTCAGGTTCACAACGAGACCGGCTTCGGAACCAAACGGTCGTCCGTAGCGCGCGCGATGCTCTACAATCTCGCCGCACCTGGGAGCGTGATCGTCGTGCCCGATCCGCTCTGGCTCAGTGCGACCTGGGCCGGAATGCTCGCCGGTGCCTCAGCACGCGGTGCGAAGGTTTACGTAATCGCGCCGTCGCTCGATAACGCTCCAAGCCCGGAGGCGTGGCTGATCGCGTTGGCGCACGACGTTCTCCTTCGCCTGCTCGAGATACGGCAGCATCTGGGGCCGCAGATTCGACAATCAGGCGGCGAGCTCAGAGTCGGGCTCTACGCCGCCACAGTGCCAGTGACGGACGGCGCTGGGCGTGCGCGCGAAGTGCGCGAAGGGCTCGCACGGTCGCCGTGGATTCGCGACCTCTTTCCGTTCAATGCAAGGGCGTTGGCGGTACTCGATCAGGCGGCCGCTCAAAAGGCTGAAGCCGGAAAGGACGCGCCGAATCTGGCTCACGACGAGAAGCCACGCGCGCCGCAACTGCATCAGAAGACGCAGTTCATCGCCCGACCCGGAGCGATCGCGGCGCTGCTCCGCCAGACTGGATGGGACGAGGTGCTCGCCAACGCGATGAGGGTGCAATCGGCGCAGACTTTAGAATTTTCCAAGCAATTGGCTTGGACCACCCCCGCGTTGGAATCAAACGCGACGCTCAGCACCGACGCCATATTACGCGGGTTCGAGGAGGCTCTCTCCGGTGAGGAGAAGAAACGCGTGAGCTTCTACTTCAGCGCTGGTACGCAGAACATGGATCCGCGCGGCATCGCGTCGGATGGTGAGGCGACGCTCATCGTTTCAGGCTTTCACGCCGCTGAGGGCGTCGTCGATCTCTACTATCTGATGGCGCAGAGCCGGTGGGTCGGGACTGAGCAGGAGCTCGACCAATATCTCCCGCCCGAAAGGACATTTATCCAGCGATTGGCGCGGATCTTCCGGTTCGCGCTGTAGCGAGCCGGCGTAATCCCGCACTACTTCCGGAGGCGA
>CATPBD010000142.1 GCA_955652265.1 uncultured Gemmatimonadaceae bacterium
CTGTCACTGTTTGCCCAGCAGCTCACCGGCGGCTTGGGAAGGCTTTACAAAGGCTGCGCGGTTTTAACCAACGGATACCAGGATCACGCGATAACCGAAACTGCGCCCGGGCATTCGGTAATACTGTCGGGCCGATTCCCGGTTCACACGGGTATATCTGCGAACACCGCCGGAGTTAATGACACCACTGTCACTCTCATAGAAGCGTCGGGTCTAGGTGCATCGCCATTTCGCTTTCGCGGCACCACGCTGACGGATTGGCTGATCGCAAAGGATCCACGCACGCGTGTCCTGTCCGTTTCGAGGAAGGACCGCGCGGCGATCCTTCCAATAGGCAGATCAAAGCAGCCCGTTTTCTGGTACGCACCGAACGGGAATTTCACCACGAGTACCTATTACAGCTCGACCCTGCCCGAATGGGTTCGCGCTTTCAACTCTCTAAAGATACCGGCCAGCTACGCAGGAAAAGTGTGGCAGCCACTGCTCCCGGACAGTGCTTACAGTGAGCCTGATAGCGTACCGATAGAAAGCGGGGGCAGCAATTTCACATTCCCTCATCTGGAATCGGGCTCCCCAGATACTGCGGCTCGACTGCTTCTCGAATTTCCGTGGATGGACGAGCTGACTCTCGACTTCGCCATGGCGGGAGTGAACGCATTGCATCTTGGTGCAGGTCCGGAGACGGATGTCCTGTCCATTTCGCTCTCGACTACGGATGCGGTCGGTCATCGGTACGGCCCGGATTCGCGGGAAATTCACGACCAGATACTTCGACTCGACCGCGCGCTTGGCGTCTTTCTCGATTCTCTGTTCCGAATCCGGAACTCGGGTGACGTCGTTGTCGCGCTCACCGCCGATCACGGTCTCACACCTTACCCGGAAATCCACGTCCACGATCCCAATGCGGGCGCTATTCGCGTGAACCCACGTCCGTTGCTGCAGGATCTCAGCAACTCTCTCTCCGCGGCAGGTGTACCGGGATACGGGCTGAGCTACGTCGCAGGGGTTTACACGGGCAACGGATTTTCTTTCGATGGCGGAGTGCTCGAGCTCGATCGACCTGCCTTGAGCAAGGCGCACATCGACCGCGACTCTCTGGTCCGGGCAGTTCGTGCGGCTTTTCTGAAAGTGCCGGGTGTTGCTCGTGCCGATAGAATTTCAGAGCTCGCCAAGCGCGACACGGTGAACGACAGAATCGCGCGCCGGTGGCTGCACATGTTTTCGGATGAAGACAAGGCCGCGCTGGTAGTGACGCTCACGCCGTACAACTATTGGCTCTCCACCTACCAGGCGCAGCATGGTAGCCCGAATGATTCTGATGCGCGCGTGCCGATCATTTTCTACGGCAGCGGCATCAAACCGGGGCGGTACGACGAGTTCGCGAGGGTAGTGGACATGGCTCCAACCCTGGCGGCGATCGTGCACGTCACGCCGCAGGAAAAACTTGACGGCCACGTTCTACAGAATGCGATCAGGTAAAGTTTCCCTCCATTCCGTGCTGAGGGCTTTCGACGAGGCACAGTTCGGATCAAAGAACACGCTCAATCTGAGGGAATCGCTCCCGTCCGCAGCGGATGCGCGCTATCGAACAGAAGCGTGGCTGCGTGAGCGGCAGATCAGTCGGGTCACCGAAGTTCTTGTAATAACAGGGCGGGGTAATCAGAGTCCAAATGGGGTCTCCGCGGTACGGGAGGCGATTCTTTCGCTGCTGCCATCTCTGCGCAGGCGTGGAGTGGTGAGTGAATGGAGGGAGCATTCTCCAGGATCGTTTGTTGTTAGACTGGGATCGATCTCCTCTCTTCTCGAAGCGCCGAGAAGAAAGCGCGATCGCGCACACAATGCACCTCTGCCGAATCCGGAATCTCTCAAGGATCTCGATCGATCGACTATCGAGCTGCTCCGAAGACTGGCAATTCGATCTCTCGAAGCGTTGGGGATACGCGAGCCGGACAAGTATGTGGAAGCAGAGATGCAATCAAAGTTCAATTCGTTAGCCGGAGGCATAAAGCCCGGTGTTGAGGGCGAGGCCAGGTTGCGTGAGGCCTTCAAAGCCGCACTCGATCAACTCGACGAGTGACCCGGCCGCTCGCATTCGAGCGACACCATTACACAGGATATCCCACCGAATGAATAGACTTATTCTGGTCCCAATGCTCGCACTCGCTCTTCCGGTTCGCGCGCAGACAATCCCGGGCTACTCTCAGCAGGCAGCAATTGTCGAGCGAGCCACGGAAGCGGACGCAATCACACGCCCCTTGCCGTCAAGCGCTTCAGCGCACTCGAGATTTCTCTCGCTCCAGCCACACATGGCGGGAACTCCAGCGCAGGCGCGGACTCGCGACTACGTGATCAACCAGATGAAGTCGTGGGGGCTCGAGACAGAGGTGCGCTCGTATACCGTATGGATGCCGCACCCTGTCAGCACCCGAATCTGGCGGATCGAGCCCAACCCTATCGAGCTCGATCTGAGTGAGGGAATCATTCCGGAGGACACAACCTCCTCTGCGTATCCACAGGTCATGCCATTCAACGGCTATGGTGCGGCCGGCGATGTTCGTGGCGATGTGGTGTACGTGAACTACGGGCTGATCGAAGATTACGCGCAGCTCGATTCGATGGGTGTGTCAGTCAAAGGCAAGATCGCGATTGCACGCTACGGGAGATCCTATCGCGGCATCAAGGCGAGAGAGGCCGAGAAACACGGAGCGGTCGGGCTGATTATCTACAGCGATCCCGCCGATGACGGATTTGTGCGCGGCGACGTTTACCCGGCCGGCCCGATGCGACCATCGAACGGAATTCAGCGTGGAAGCGTCATGAATCCGAACGGTGATCCGAGTACTCCCGGCTATCCAAGCACGCCGAACGCTCGGCGCATCCCGGTTGCCGAGATGGACATTCCGCACATTCCGGTGCTGCCTGTCTCCTACGGGAATGCAGCCGAGCTGCTTCGTGGATTGGGTGGAAAATCGATCCCTCAGCCGTGGCAGGGCGGTCTTCCTTTCAGGTACCACGTCGGGCCGGGACCAGTGCAGGCGCGAATCGCGGTAACGACTGATGCGGCCACAAATCCATTCAAACAGATCTGGGACACGTTCGGAATCATTCGCGGAACGGAATTCCCGGACGAGATCGTTCTAATCGGTGGTCATCGCGATGCATGGGGACCCGGGGCGGCCGACAACGTAAGTGGCACCGTTAGTGTGCTTGAAGCGGCAAGAACGATCGCCGAGCAGGTGAAGGCGGGGAAGAGACCAAAGCGAACGATCATATTCGCAACGTGGGACGCCGAAGAGTGGGGATTGCTCGGCTCGACTGAATTCGTCGAGGAAGACTCGCTGCGCCTGAGCAAGAGCGCAGTCGCGTACCTCAATCAGGACGATGTTGCTCAAGGGCCAAACTTCAGTGGTGGTGGTTCACCATCGCTACGTGGGCTGCTGCGTGATGTTGCAAAGCAAGTTCCCGATCCCAGCCATCAGGGTAGCGTGTACGATGTCTGGAGAAAACGCGCGAACCTTGCCGCCGACACACTCGAGCCACAAATGGGAGACCCCGGTGGTGGCTCCGACTTCGCAGGCTTCTACAATCATCTCGGAATACCGATCGCTGACTGGGGCTTTGGCGGACCGCAGGGTGTTTATCACTCCGCCTACGATTCCTATCATTGGATGTCGAAGTTCGGAGACCCGAATTTCGAGTTTCATGCGACGAACGCGCGCATCGGCGCGGCCGCGCTGCTCCGGCTCGCCAACGCCGAGATTCTGCCGTACGACTACGTGGAATACGCGAGGACGATGAAGGGTTTTGCTTCGCAAGTCGGGCAGGCGATCTCCGCCAAGCATTGGAAACTGTCCGCTGCCGAACTATCCGCAGCTGTGGGGAGGATGGAAGGCGCGGCTGTAGTATTTGCAGCTGCCCGCGATCGCGCGCTTGCGGCTCAACTGTCACCCGTGGCGGCTAGGCAGGTGAACGTCACGCTCCTCGGAGTTGAACGAGAGCTTACAAGACCGCGGGGACTCGCGACGCGGCCGTGGTTCAGAAACCTGATTTACGCAGCAGACGAGAACAACGGCTATTCGACGATGGTGCTGCCGTCGGTAAACGAAGCAATTCGGCTTGGAGACGAAGCCATTACCGCTCGCGAGCTCGCAGACATTGCTCAACGCTTCGACGCGGCAACGAGAGCGTTGCAGGTGGCAACAGGATTGCTACAACAAAACTGAACGCAGCTTGCATAAGTCGTTTTGTCTCAGGCCCGGACATTGCGATGATTACGGGTCGACGAGTGCAAATGGAAAAACGTTGATGAGAACCGCGCGAGCAGAAGCGAGACGATCCCGTCTCACCTCGGAAGAGGTGGTGCCGATTGCGGCATACGGTGCGAAGGCAACATGGCCTGCCGGATTCCAACTCTATCAACGGGGTGCCGCGGCAGACGGGGTCTTCGTAGTTCTCAATGGACACATCGTTCTGCGCAACAAGATCAAAGTCGGGCGTGGATTCGTTCCGGTGATCGCTACTATGGGACAGACATTTGGAAGTGAAGGTTTGTCGCCCAACAGTAATTATGCGACCGACGCCAGCGCATCGGAGGAGACGAAGACGCTGTTTCTAAGCGGAGCGCAGTTTCGCGCGTTCGTGAGAGAACAGCCTGGGCAGACGCTTCCATTGCTGTCGCAGATAATGTCCGAACGGGCGTATCTCCTCGAGAAGCTGCACGAACTTGCGGCACTGAACGTCGACCAGCGCCTGATCTCTACGCTCTCGCACCTGAGCACCGATCGCAGTTTCACCACCGATGATGGGCGCCTCAAGCTCGAGAACAATCATCATCGCCTTCTCTGCGAGATGGTCGGCGCGACCCGCGAGTCAATTGCGCTGGCGCTCAGCCGACTCGTGTCGGCGGGAATCGCGGAGAGAAAGGGGATGACGTTTCTGATCGAGCCCAACTCACTCGCCGCCGGCCTCGGCAACGGTCACGACAGTGATTCAGCACTGTCAATGACCAGAGGGTTGTCGCCGCAATGATACTGAATGGACGACAGGCAACAGGGTGTTGACTCAGCGCCGATAATTCGTGGCGCTCAAACGATCGATCTGCAGGAGGAGGGCTCACTAGGAGTCCTCCTCCTGCATGGTTTTGGAGACACTCCCCAGACGCTTGCGTTGCTCGCCCGAAAGCTTCACAAGTCCGGGTACAGCCTGTACGCACCGCTACTACCCGGGCATGGACGGAACATTGATGCCTTCGTGAAATCCCACGCGACAGATTGGATCGCCGCGGCGGAGAGCGCGTTCGCGCAGATGCGCAGCCGACACGATTCGGTCTCCGTCGTTGGGCTGTCAATGGGTGCCGCACTGGGGGTGCTACTCGCCGCTGAGCTCGATGATATCCCCGCACTGGTGTTGATCGCACCATATCTTGGCATGCCGCGCGTGCTGAGGCTGGCAGCGTCGACGCACTGGGTATGGGGACGATTGGTGGGGCAAGTGAATGCGAGAAACCCGCAGTCGATCCGTGATCCAATCGAGCGAGAGAAAAACCTTGCTTACGGCTCGATTACCGGCCGCGGCCTATTCGAATTATGGAAGGTCGTGCGGCTCGCGAGAAAATCACTTTCGCGCGTTAAGGCACCGACTCTGATAATCCAGTCGCGTGAAGATCCACGCTGCCCTCCGGATGTGGCCGAATTTGCGCTGAACGCATTGGGCGCGCAGGAAAAGAAACTGGTCTGGACCGAAGGCGCAGGGCACATCATCACGGTCGACTACGGTCGCGAACGGGTATTCAGCGAAGTCGAAAATTGGCTGACGGCGCACACCAACGGCGGCGCGGCAGCCGCTATCCAGGGGAGAGCGACTGCCGAGGGCTCTTAAAACTAAAAGCGATCCTGGACGAATTCCGTAACGGTATCGACCGCGCGCTCTCCCAAGTCCGCTGCCTGGTGCACCACCCCCGTTGCAACACGCTTCACGCGAGCCACGGGAGACTGCCTTCTACGACGAGTGCGGCTCGACTTTCTCGAAGCGGATTTACGCCCTCCGCTTTTTCTACTCGAGGAAGACTTTCTCCCGCCCTTCCGACGCGATGACTTTCTCGCGCCCGAAGACTTCCGAGCGCTGCCAGAGCGGCTTCTGCTCGACCGCTTCCGGCCGCCTCCCTTGCGGCCTCCGGTCTTGCGTCCGGAGGATCCGGACCGCGACCTCTTTCTACCACCACTTCGCCTACTGGACTTCTTGGCTGCAGCCATTGGAATGCTCCGTGAAGGAGGTTTGTAAGAACCGATAGCAAGATTCGCGCACAACAAAGGTGAGAGCCGCAGTACGACGATGCAACAAATCACCAGGCCAACGTATTCGGATCACGGGACTATGCGCGTCTCGCCGTGTCGCATGATCCAGAGATTTTCGCTGTGGCGTCCCGCCGCTTGCCACCGATCGCGCATGCGCGCCGGCGGTTCATCCATCGGTTCATCGGTGAGCTTGAAAGTCCCCCAATGAGCCGCAGCCATGACAAACGGTGTTCCGTCCAGGCCGGTTTCCAGTTGGTCTACGGCGTTGATACAATCTTCCGGGTTCATGTGCACCGCACCCATGAACCAGCGAGGCTCGTAAGCACCGATAGGCAGAATCGCCACATCGAATGGCCCGCTTCGGCTGGCGATCAAGCCAAAATCCGGGTGAAGGGCAGTATCGCCAGCAAAGAAGAGAGAGTGACCGGGGGTTCGCAGCGACCAGCCACACCAGAGGGTGTGGTTTCGCGTGCCGAGGGTTCGTCCGGAGAAATGTTGGGCGGGAAGGCAGGTCAAGCGCAGCGCTCCGAGTGCACTCTCGTCCCACCAGTCACACTCTATGACGTCGGATGCGCCTCGGCGGCGAAGAAAGTCTCCCACCCCGAGTGGAGCATACCACGCCGTCGCTGGATAGCGCTCCGCGAGGCGCGACACGGTCGATGAGTCAAGATGGTCATAATGGTCGTGCGAAAGAAGAACAGCGTCGATGGGCGGCAACCGATCAAAGCCCACTGCGGGTGGGACCCATCGTCTCGGCCCGGCGAACTGTACCGGTGAGGCGCGTTCGCTCCACATGGGATCTGTCAGGACATTCAGTCCGGCGATCTGAATCAGGAAGCTGGTGTGTCCGATCCAGGTGATAGTGCACTGATCCGGGGCAGCTCGTGGAACGACGTACGATGGGGTGACAAGGGTAAACACGCTTGGGTCGGGGTCGGGCCGCCGCGGATTTCGCCTTCGCTCGATCAACGACCATTTCAGAAAATCGAGAAATCCGTGCATTTGCGCGGATGGCCAGGGATTGCGAAAGCCACCTCCTGGTCGATGGTGGTCGAGTCGTTGCATATCTCTAACTGAGCTCAGCGCGTTCCAGATTCTGTTCGAGGTGGGCGACAGATTTCATTCCAACCAGTGCGGCAGTGAGTGGCAGCGACTGCGCGAACGCGATTGCGCGCCGAGCATCGCTGTTGAACCCCGGAAAGGCGGAGCGAAGCTGTTCGGGGAGCGATCGCGTGAGCTGCGATTGCATGAGAGTGGCACTGCCGACTATTCCCACGCCGAAGCGGTGCGCGGCCTCCAGCACCGAGACGCGCTCTGATCCCACGCACTGAGTGGGAACCCGTACTGCCTCCGTCATTGCGAGGTTGATAGGGAGCTGGGCGATCCTGAAGTGGTGGCTTTCACCGCCGACCTCGCGCGCGATCGTCACGAGCTCCTCAAGGCTGAGATGATTCCTAGCTTCGGGCGGTACGCGGAACCCGTTCCAGGTCGAGCAGCCGTAAAAGCCAATGATCCCACGCTCGATCTGTTGCTCCAACGCCGAGAATGCCGCGCCGATCGCGCTCAGGAATTTGGAGCGAGTCAACACATCGAGCTGTTGTTCGGGGTTGTGGAGATAGTAGAGGTCGATGAAAGCAAGGCCGAGATTGCGCCTGCTACGCTCGATCTGGTCGTTCAGGTACCGTGGGGTGAGGCAGTGGCCGCCGGATACGACATCCTCCGGCTGCATTACGCCGGGCCCGTAATACTCGCTGTCCAGAAAGCCGCGGTATCCTTCCTTGGTGGCAGGCGGCGTGCGCTCGAGCGGTATGTATCCGCCTTTGGTGCAGACCACTATTTCTTCGCGCTTGATGGCCCCCCGAGACATCAGGGTGCGAACCGCCTCTCTAATTGCGCGTTCCGAGCGCTGGCATCTGTAGTTGATAGCGGTGTCCAACAAATTCACGCCTTTCTCGACAGCCGCAATGACGGTCGCGGTGTAACGTCCGTCTTCGGCGTCATCGCATTCGCCGAGATAAGTGCCAAGACCGAGCGAGGAAACCACCAGTCCGTCAGCGAGGGGCCGATAAAAATGGTCGGTCTGCCCGTTCTCGAACCGCTTTCGAAATCGCCGCGTACCATCCGCGGTCGCGCGTCCCTCGATGAGAGGCTGTAATCCTTTCGATCGACCCATTGCGGAGAGGCTACGAACGTTGCACAACTCGCGCAAGGTGGATGCGAGGTGGACTGGCCGCTTCGTTGCGGTTTGCGCGTTCACAGACTACGAACTTCTCACCACAACTGCTCCCGAAACGTGAAAAATGACGCCTTCCTGCTCGTTACGCTTGCTGGCTGCGCGCAGCAGCATCCGGTCGTTCTTGCGCCGGTGCGCATGGAAACTCCAGCCAGCGCCCGATACAACCTCCACACAACCGCCGTGACTGGCGTCCGGCTCTGGCCCGATCCTTCGGTTCCTGACTGGAATCCCTCAAATGACACTTGGGGAAACCCACCACCAGCGAATCCAATGAGCCCGGTTACGCGCAAGTAACGTGGTCGTTTGGATTAGGAGAGACGCTCCGATTAGATTGCGGGTGTACCAGACAGATCACTGGAGTACGTAATGCCGGATTTTGGAAGCTGGGCAACGGCTTGGTGGAAGCCGATTCTGTTCGTAATCGTCGCCGGACACCTAACCAATGTGTCCGTCACGCTGTTTTTGCACCGCGCTCAAACCCATCGTGGGGTGAAGCTTCACTACCTGGCTGCGTTGCCAATGAGGATATGGCTGTGGCTCTCGACAGCCATCGTCACGAAGGAATGGGTGGCGTGCCACCGAAAGCACCACGCCTTCGCCGACCGCGAAGGGGATCCGCACAGCCCGCTTATGGAAGGATTGCGGAACATCGTGCTGAAGGGCGCCTTCTACTATAGAAAGACAGTTCGCCAGCCCGGAGTCCTCGACAAGTACGGCAAG
>CATPBD010000143.1 GCA_955652265.1 uncultured Gemmatimonadaceae bacterium
ATACACGTCCATTCAACCTCCACGGGTTTAGAGTCCCTTGCTACCATATGTACGGTACCCCAAAACAGTAGTTTCGAGCCGCTTCAAGAAACTACTACCGGGACCGAAACCCTCCAATAGTAAGACGATGTCCGAGGCCGAACTGGTACAACCGGAACCGCTGTTTATCGGATCGCTTTCGGGTCGATTCCCCTAGTAGCGAAAATCCGGCCAACAGCCTCGCCAATCTTATTATTGGGGGTGCTGGCTCCCGCCGTGACCCCAACCCGGACAGGAGTTGTTTCAGGCAGCCAGGTCGTCGATTCGACCTCTTCCTTCGAGCCGAGTGGGCGGTGCCGGATCCGGCCGGAAGCGGGATCGATGTCGTCGGCGTCCTCGACGTGAAACGTGCGGACAGTTTCAGAACAGAGAGCCGCCAGCGAAAGGGTATTGCTGGAGTTGTAGCCGCCGATGACGACCATCACATCGAGCGGCTCCTTCAGCAGCTCCACGACTGCGTCCTGACGCTCCTGCGTGGCGCTACAAATCGTATCGAACGTACGAAAGTTTTCCCTCGCGTATTCCTCCCCATGCGCGCGCGCCATCGACTTGCCGATCAACGCTCCGATTGCGAGTGATTCACCGGCGAGCATGGTCGTCTGATTCGCCACGCCAATGCGCCCGAGATCTCGCGTCGGGTCGAAGTTGGGAGAGGCCGCGCGTGCGAAGCGCTCCATCAGAGCGTCGCCGCTCAGACGTCCCTCGATGAAATCGCACACGAGGTTGGCTTCTTCCATGTTACGGACGATGAAGTAATGGGCTCCTTCATACTTCCCAGCCTGTGATGCCGTAGCGCGGGTTTCCTCATGATAGTACTTGCCGTGGATGAGGGACGTGAATCCGTCGCGCGCGTAGCTCTCGACACGCTTCCACACGTTGAGCACCGACCCGCAAGTGGTGTCGACCATGACGCAGCCGATCTGTCTCAGAATCTCGAAGTCCGTAATGGTGACTCCGAATGCCGGAAGTATCACCACATCCTCCGCCCTCACGCCGCTGAAATCGATGCGACCATCCTTTGGCATGAGGAAGGTGATCCCCATCGCCTGGAGTTTCGAGTTCACGTGCGGATTATGGATGATTTCTCCGGCCAGATAGATGGTACGATCGGGGAACTTCTTTCTGGCCTGATAAGCGTACTCTACCGCACGCTCGACCCCATAACAGAACCCGAATTCCTTGGCCAAACGGATGGTTAAGCCACCAGCCGTCAGGGTATATTCCCTGGCCTGGAGCATATCGACGAGCTGGCCCGTGTAATCGGAGGCCAGTTCGGACTGGATTTCGGATTTTAGCCCGAAACCCTTCCGAAAGTAGGTGCCTCCGGCAGTGCTGGCCTGCATATTTCCAGTAGGTGTACCGCCCGCTTCGGGCGTGATCTTTACCGACGCATCAGTGTCAGCCATACCCTCTGAATCTAGTAGTGACCTGCCGATAATGCGCTTCGACAAACGACGATGAGCGAGTCACTCGGAGCGTACCCCGCAGAGCAATCGATGGCGCCGATAGACAGCGCGCCATCAATCTCCTTTATATCACCGGCGGCCTCGCCATCCCTGCTCCGGCCGCCTCCGCTGTCGAAGGGAGACACGATTGGAGTCGTCGCCCCTTCCTACGCCCCGCACGGCGGCTCGCTCCGTCGCGGCGTACAGGCGATGGAAAACGCCGGTTACAAAGTCGTCCTCGAGCCCGAGATCGAGCGGTTCCGTCGCTTCCACCAGAACGAAGACAGGAAACGTGCGGAAAACCTGATGGCCATCTGGAGAGACCCTGAGGTCAAGGCCGTGATCTGCGGGACCGGCGGCTACGGCGCAGTGAGGATTCTCCCCTACCTGGACGCGGACCTTTTTCGCCGCCACCCGAAAGCATTTGTCGGCTACTCCGACATCACAGCTTTGCATCTCTGGATGATGCGCCGCGCCGGATTGAGAGTTTTTCACGGCCCAACGCTCGACGATCTCGCGCCGGCTGGAGTTGATCCAACGCTGTTGTCGCTCCTGGCTGCGCTCACAACACCTCGGCCGGACGCAAATCTGGGTCGTGAGATTGCCCGCGCCGTCCGGCCAGGAAGGGCGGTGGGTCGGCTCACCGGAGGAAACTTGTCGCTGGTGCAGCAGACGATCGGCACTCCCTACGAGATCGACACCCGCGACGCGATTCTTTTCCTCGAAGAGATACACGATCCGATGTCGGTCGCGGATGAGCGGCTGCTGCACCTTCGCGCCGCCGGGTTGCTACGCCACGTGCGCGGAATTGTGTTCGGACACCTCTCGCTCGACCGCTCGGAGGAAGACGAGTTCGAGGATTTCCTGCTCGACCTCGTGTCGGATCTCGATGTTCCGATCCTGATGGATTTCCCGGCGGGGCACGAGATACCGAATCTCACTCTGCCGCTCGGCACCGAGATGGAGCTCGTAACGGATGACGTTACTGGGTGGCTCTCTTATCGAGAGGACGCCCTCTGTCACCCGAGATTGAGTCTGGTCTAGACAAGAGAACTACAACCTCGGCGCGAGTGTCTACAGCGACCCTTCCGCGATTGCGGCATCGATGGCCTTGCACCAGACGTGGAGCAACATCAGGTGAACTTCCTGGATGTATGCTCCGACTTCGCTCGGAACCGCCACGACGTGGTCCGCGTCTGCGCCCTCCAGCCCATTCGTACCACACAACGCAATCGTGGTCGCGTTCTGCTCCCGCGCCGCCTTGAGACCACGCAATACGTTCTCGGATCTGCCGCTTGTCGTGATTCCGACCACGGCGTCGCCGCGCGTCGCGAGACCTTGTACCTGCCGCTCGAACAGTGCCGCATAACCGAAGTCGTTGGCGATGCACGTCACGACTCCAGCATCACCCACCAGTGACACGGCGGGGAGGGGACGTCGCGTTTCCTTGAATCTTCCAATCAGCTCTTCGACCAGGTGGCTCGCCTGAGTGGCGCTTCCACCGTTACCGAAAGCGAGAATCTTGCCGCCTCTGCCAATGCACGAAATCAGCGCTTCAGTCACCGCGTCTGAGGCTGGCTGGAGTGAAGCAATGCAATCGTCAATGACCTTCTGATGCTCGCGGAAGTGCGTTGCGAAATGTTGTGCTGGCATGCGCGGATTATACGAGTACGGACAGTCGACGCCAGTGGTAGAGTGATTCAGCGGCCGCGACGACGTCTTCTTAAATCCGACCGCCCGCGTGGTCCGCCGCGCCCGCGCCCGGCGTTTCCGTGGCCGCGCTTGTGTCGCCGGAATTCGCTCGCGATCTGTCTTACCTCCCGCTCGGCGCTGGACAACATGGCGCGATCGTCGGCGGACTCCTCTACCTCGTCAGGTGACCACGGCTGGGCGAGGCGCTCCTTCAGATCCTCGAGGCTGTCTGATCGGACCGCACCGCGCTGACCACGCAAAACGACGAATCGGATCGGACGATCGAGCTCGGGTATCTCTTGTTCCGTCAGGGTACGAGCGATCTTCTCGGGCAAGCGGAGCCGCGCGACGCCGACGCGTTTGCCATCGCGTTCCTCGACGTCGTAATCGATCTCCACGTCGCGGTCACGGATCGCGACGTGACTTGGTAGCTGCTCGAGACGACCGCGAGCCTCGCGCGAGACGAACCGGTCGCTGCCGATGTTCAGGTGCGCCGACTTGAACTCATCGACCGAATTGACGTCTCTGAGCTGTTCTTCGTACAAGGCGGTAAGCTCGGCAAGGCCGAGGCGCTTTGTTTCACCACCTGAGCGCTTGTACGCTTCGCGTATCTGCTCGATCACGTCGCGATTTTTCTTCACCGCGAAGTGCCGCGCTTCCCCTCGGGCCAACGCTTCCGCCAGCAAGTGGCGCGCTTCGGCGGCGAGCTCGGTTGGAAATTCTTCGACGGTCTCGGTCTCGCTCTCCAGCTCGAAGCCGAAGTACTCGAGCGACCGCTTGAGCACGAGCGAACCGTGTTTCCGGTGTGGATCGTATATCAGCTCGACTTTGCCGCGTGTCGCGTACCGGCGAATCAGCTCCATTGGGATCTGGGTTCCTTCGATCGCCGCGCGTGGAATTCCGGAGCGGTCGGCGAAGTATCGAAGGTCGCCGGCGATGGCACCCCAGCTTCCGCAGACGCTGGTCTTGGACACCCGTGCCTCAGTTCCGTCGGCTGTCTGCTCGTCGATGATGAGGTCGAAGGGCATGTACTGCGCGAGCAGCTCGGTGAACTTACGATAGATGTGATCTCGGGCGTTCACCATTCGCGTCGGGAGCTCCATGCCGAGGCTCCGGTAGATGCTCGCCGTCGCGAGCGCCGCGTCTTCGATCGCCTTGACGAGGACTCCCCGCTGCTCGGCCCACGTTTCGATGCTCTCGTCGAAGAGATGTCGCGCCAGACCGTACACTTCGCCGACATAGCCGCAATGCGAAAAAGCCTCGGCGTAGAGATTGTAGGCAGTGAGATGATCGCTTCCCGGAACTGTCACGCCCGACAGATCGCGTTCCTCCCGCGTCATTCGGTGAAGCGACTCGATCGAGCTCATCACTGCCAGGTAAGGAACGAGCTCATCGTCCGCGTTGACGAGCAGCTCCGCCCATGGCCGGTCCACGGGCATCGCTTCGACGGCCTTGCCATAGCGGGACAGCCGTCCATTCTCGATGATTCCGCGCTGCTCGAGCAGCGTCACCGCTTTTCGATAAGCGACGCGGTCGAGTGGCACCGGCAGCTCCAGTTGATCGGCGGCGACTCCGAGGTCGGCGCACGTCATCGCGACCCGTTCTGAATCGCCGGCAAGTTGAAACTCGGGCGCTGTGGGCCTGAGCGCGTTGAACTGGATGTCGCGATCCGAAAGAATGAAAACTCTGCCGCCGGCTACGCGGCCATGGACGCGACCTGCCATTTGCAGAATCTCGTTCGCACCAAGATGCAGCTTGGTGAGAACGTTCTTCCCACGCTCGATGATGTTGCTGAAACGCGTATCGTCGATTACGACCGTGTCGAGCCCTTGCACGTTGAGCGCACTTTGCCCCGCCGCAGTCATGGCGAGAAAGTAGGGCTTCTTTTCCTCACCTTCGAGGAAGGGACGAATTACGCGGATCGGCTCGCCGCCGTGATAGAACGCGCTGTTGATTCTCTGAAATCGGTCGCTCACCAGCTCTGCGGCCTGCTCGACTCCGGCGCGGGTGGGCAGGAACATTCCGACGCCGCGGCGCTCTTTCACGACCTGCTGCAGGAAGCGATCGTCGAGAAAGGTCAGAGGGTCCTTGCGCACGATCTTCACATCGGCCGCTTTCGATGGATCGAACGCGGAGGTCTCGAGCACCGCCGCCGCGTTGAGATAGCGAGCATAAAAAGTCGGGTCGACGGTCGCGGAGAGCCAAATGAACCGGCACCCGACCCTCTTTCCCAGTGCGAGACAAAGCTCGAGCTCCGCTGATGTCTGATGAATCTCGTCGACCACGAGCGTGTCGGTCGGCAGAATGTCTCCGTCCTGAAACCAGCGACGAGCGATTCCAGTCGTCACCACGATCACGTTCCAGCTTGGCGTCTCCGGTGTCGCCTCGCGCTCGCGGTTCACGACACCCACTCTGAGCGTATCGGTTTCCAGAATAGTCTCGGCCATCGGACGAATCGAGAGTGTCTTACCGGTTCCAGTTCCGGCTACGATTCCGAAGCCCTTGCCCGCGGCAGCAAGCTCGCGGATCTCCGGGCCGTGCTGTTTTTCGAGGATTGTCGGAATCCGCAGGCCGAGCGCGAGCTCGATCGTCTCGCATGCAGCTCTGGTGGGCGCAATGACAATGAGCCGTCCGGTCGGAGGCTCGGCCGCGACGAACGCGGAGTGGTCCGGCGGAAGATATCTATCGGTTACGGTTCGCTGCATTCGCCATGGAAGGTGCACAGATCGCACCGGATGCGAAACGGCCCCGGGGACCTGGGTCGCCGGGGCCGTTCGCTATGCCTTCAGGACACTTAGTTTCCGTGACCGTTGTCGTGCTTGTCGTTCTTCTTCGAGTCCTTTTCCTGTTGTTTCTGCTGCTTCTGCCATTGCTTATCCTGCTGCTTCTGCTGCTTCTGCTGCTTCTGCATTTCCTTGTCGCTCTGACCGTTTCCACCGCCGTTGTTGTAGGTGGCGTTGTTGTACGTGCCGTTGTTGTAGGTCCCGTTGTTGTAGCTCTGGTCGTTATTGCGACCGTTGTTGTTGCGACGGTTATTGTTCCTGCCATTGTTGCGGACAACGCGACTATTGAGAATCGTAAAGCCGCCGTTGGAGTTGCGGCGGGCGTGCTGGATGATCACGTTCCCGTTGTTGTCGCGGGTTTGGCGCTCGTAAACGCGGCTGCCACTTCCATCACGACCTACCTGGTACCACCCACCAGCCACCCGACTGTTGCGGTCGTCGCAGTTCGCAGTGCTGTTGGCGGAGCGGCCGAAGATGATGTCCCCGACGCTATTGGTCGATTGGCTGTAGTTGCAATCGTTGTAGCTGCCGTTGTAGCTGCCGTTCACAGTGTTGGTGCTGTTCACCGTGTTGGTGCTGATAATGCTCATGTTGCCGTTGACATCACGGCGCGCGCGCTGCACCACGATGTTGCCGTAGCTGTCCCGTGTGCGACGCTCATAAATCTGGTTGCCGTTTCCATCGCGGCCGACCAGGGTCCACGATCCGTTCACCGTCCCCTGGCTACTGGGAATGCGGCTCAGGATCTGAGCGTTCAACGGCGCTGTCGAGGCGAGGGCCGCGAGTGCCAGTGTGATCGCTAATACTTTCATCTTGAAATCCTCCGATTAATGAGATCGATGAGCTGGTCCGTCGGACTGGACTTGCTCTTCTCTGTCTTGGTGTTTTTGCCCTTCGGCGGATCATCGCCGAAAAGAACCTTTCCGTTCGCTGGCCGGTTTCTCACCGCCGATGCACAGTCCGTTGGTGCGGACTGCTGACCAGCCGGAACTTGGTTGATCCAGATCCGGCACATGCCGGCAGGTGGATAGAAAGCCGGCGGTACGATTTGCTCACGACTCGACTGTTGGGTGGTGTTCGTCTTGGGCTTCACAGGCACCGGACGCTGCGCCTCCGCCAGACTCGCCGCAACGACGAGTCCGAAGATGGCGGGCGCCAGAAGGCGAACGAACGCCGAGCTAAATAGATGGCTGAAACGACGAGTCATGGCCCTAAGGGGTGCACGAGCGGTGCCAACCCTTGCCAATACAGGTAAACGATTCCAGCGCAACAAGTTAACCCAACAGTACGATCGCCTGCCAAAGCCATGTTGTCCTCCCGGAGGGACGACAAGTTGACACACCCTTCAGGGGTTCCCCGGTCGTCTGCGCGCCCCTAGTCGCCGAAGGAAATGCCCGTCGCTCGAGCCGTCAAGACCGTGTCGTGGTCCACTTCTACCCGTTTGGGAGTTTTGAGCACTTCGGCCAGTGGAACCGTCACAATGTGCGGAGACTGCAGCGCGATCATGTGATCCCACTTACCATCGGCGACCGCGCGCACAGCGGCTCCCCCAAATCTCACTGCCAGCAGCCGGTCGTAGCCCGTCGGCTGGCCTCCGCGTTGAAGATGTCCGAGGATGAGCGAGCGAGTCTCCTTCTTGGTGTGATCCTCGATTTCGTTGGCGAGTCTCTCCGCCACTCCCCCAATTCTGGCCGCCTGGCCGGGCATCGATTTCCCACGGATGGCAGGGCCTTCACCAGCCGGGAAAGCGCCTTCCGCTATCACGACTATGGAGAAGTGTCTGCCCGACCGGCTTCGCGCCATGATCTTCTCGCAGACTTTTTCGATGTCGTACGGAATCTCGGGAATCAGGATTACATCGGCAGTGCCGGCAAGTCCCGCGTGCAGCGCGATAAAGCCGGCGTGACGGCCCATCACCTCCAGCACGATCACCCGGTCGTGACTCTCCGCCGTGGTGTGAAGCTTGTCGATGGCTTCGAGCGCGGTATTCACCGCGGTATCAAAACCGAAAGTGGTGATGGTGCCGTTTACGTCGTTGTCGATCGTCTTCGGGACGCAGACGATCTTCATGCCGCGCTCGCACAACTGGTGCGCGATGCTCATCGATCCGTCGCCACCAATCGAAATCAGCGCATCGATGCCCAGCTTGCGCGCGTTGTCGATCAGCTCTTCCGAGCGGTCCTTTTCGACGCAGGTTCCATCGGGAAGGTAAACCGGATAGCTGAATGGATTGCCGCGATTGGTGGTCCGAAGAATGGTTCCACCGAGGTGCGCTATACCGCGCACCGTCGCCGCGGTCATTGGAATTACTTCGTCCTCGCCGAGTAGTCCGGCGTAGCCTTTCTTGACCCCGAGTACTTCCCAGCCTCGGTGGACCGCCGAGAGCACCGCAGCGCGTATCACGGCGTTGAGGCCCGGCGCGTCACCACCTCCGGTGGACAACGCTATTCGCATGATTTCAGGATTTCTGTTCCAATACTGAGATGACTTCGCCAGCCTTTGCGTGACGACCGGTTTTTGATTTCTCGTAAACCGGGTTTCCATCGCGCAACACCTCGAACCGACCGCCTCTCGACGGAATCAGCTTGACCTCGGCTTCCGGAAAGCGACTGCGAATCTCGGCCGCCAGACTGGCGGCACGCGGCTCGTAGTTTCAAACGGTGCAGTATTCGATGCTGATATTCATTCCATGTGTTGGATTTGGTTTATTGCATCGCAGGCGCGTACTGCTGCACGAGCTGCCGCGCCTCCGGGGTGTCAATCGCTCTCAGCGCGTTGAGCGCTCGCGCCCGAATCACATTTGCCCATACCTCGGGCGCCATCATTTGCTTGGCGAGCGGAATGGCCGAGTCCTTTTCGAGGAGAATGTCCGAGGCGAGAGCAACCCCGCGGACGATGAGCGACCGGTCGTTGCGAGCGACACTTCTCAAGCGAACCACCACGTCGAGCGCGGCAGGTCCGCTGATGGGCAGGTGTCCAAGCACTCTGGCCGCCTCCTCCCGCACCCTTGCGTCCGGATCGAACGTGGCTCTCAGAAGAGCGTCTTTCACACTTCTCATCGGTTGGATTGTGGCGCGACTCGAATCGCGAGCCCAAGTGCCGATTGCGTCTACAGCTCGCGCGCGGACCGCCCAGAAGCGATCGTTCCGCGTCGAGCGAACGAGGGCATCGAGCGCGAGTCGGTCGGCGGGCCGTTGCGCCAGAACATCCACTGCTTCAATCCTGCCCAGCACGTCGTCGTCGTTGACCAGCTGATACTGCATCATCGCGGTGGAGCGCGGAAAATCCGTGATTTCGAGTATCCAGCCTCCCTTGTCCCAGCGAATCGAGCGCGGCCGGGCTTTCAGATCGGCGGATCCTTCTCCGGTTCCGTTTCTGACCGGAACGACGAAGCGGACAACTCCGCTGTCGGTGCGCACTTCTACATCCGCGTCGACATCAAAGAAGCCGGTGAGACTGTCGCGGGGCTGAACTTCAGTCGCACTGACTACAAGTTTCCTTGCCGCCCGATCGTACTGTGAGGATACCTGGAAAACCGGGAATCCCGCGCCGTAGATCCACTGGTCGAAGAATGCCTTGTAGTCTCTGCCCGTCGATTCCTCGAACGCTTTTCGCAAATCTGCCGTGATGACGTTGCCGTACGCGTTCGCCGTAGTGTAGTAGTTCATCGCTTTCCAGAAAGCCGCATCGCCAAGCTGGTGACGCAGCATCTGAAGAACAGTGGCACCCTTCGGGTAGATGTGACCGCTGAAGAATAACTTGAATGGCTCGTTGACCCACTTATCGTACACGAT
>CATPBD010000144.1 GCA_955652265.1 uncultured Gemmatimonadaceae bacterium
GCAGCGCTCATGCTCGGCGTCGCTCGCGGGTTCGATACGGGAATGGAGCCTCCGTTCCAGGAGTTCCCGATGCAGATGACGTCCGCCCGAGAGTACGTTCGGCGGTTGGCGGGAAAGGCGTCGTAGCAAAGCCCCAGTTGCCAGAAAGGAAAAACGGAGCGTCTTTCGACGCCCCGTTTTTCTAGACTAGCTTCAGCCTATTTAGACGCAGGTGATTACACCGGGGGTGGTCACACCGTTATCGCAAAGCTTCGCTGAAAGAGCGTGCGTAGCAGTGGCGGTCCAGGCAGGCGGCGGGCCAACAACCGCGGTCGCCAGCACGGTCACGTTCGTCGAAGGCGTAAAGCCCTGCGCTGAACCGTCGCCAGAGAAGTACGCGCCGTTGTTGTCGGCGGCGTACTGCTCTTCATACGTCGCGAGGTTACGAAGGTCAGACTTCATAGCCGCGACATACGCCTTGTCTTTTGTGTTCGCAAACTTCGGAATCGCTATCGCGGCAAGAATGCCGATAATGACGACAACGATCAAAAGCTCAATGAGTGTAAAACCCCTTTTGTTGCTCGACATTTCTGTCTCCTGAAGCAGTGTTAGGTACTGAGCGCACGTAGCACCTAGTACCAGAAAGACGCCCGCCCCTTTGGGAGGCAACCCCTGCCTAAGCACCCTCGGTGCCGAGGGGCTTACTCCTGCTAGGTCGTTAGGCACCAAGGGGTTATGAATGGACTCGTGCGGCCTCCGAGCGTCGTGTTATGGTGCTTTTTGCGAATCGTTATGCAATTTGCAAAGCTCAGCTGTTGAGCCCGTACCGCGAGAGCTTGCGATAAAGGGTCGAGGAATCGATGCCGAGCACCTCTGCGGTGCGGGCCTTGTTTCCGCCCTCGTTCTCCAACACCCACATTATGTAGGCTCGCTCGATCGTATCGAGGGTCGGGTTGGTCTGCGCCACGTCACTTACCAGGGGATCAGACCTGGGCTCGACGACCCGCTCCGGAAGTGCTGAGAGCGGGATCGAGTCTCCTTTGGCGAGAATCGCTGCGCGCTCGAGCGCGTTTTCCAGCTCGCGCACATTGCCTGGCCAGGAGTACTGCTGCATAGCCGCCAGCGCTTCGGGTGTGATGCCTCTCGGCGGCTCTCCCCGGGCTTCGCCTGATCTCTTGAGAAATAACTCGGAAAGGAGCGCAACGTCGCCCGGCCGCTCTCGAAGCGGTGGCAGGATTATCGAGATCACGTTCAGGCGGTAGTAGAGATCGCTTCGAAAGATTCCGCGCTTTATCTCTTCTTCGAGGTCGCGATTGGTCGCGGCGATCACGCGGGCGTGCACCGGCTTCGCCTCGGTCGCCCCGACTGGAATTACCTCGCGTTGCTGCAACACGCGAAGCAGCTTCACCTGGGTAGCCGGAGTTGTCTCGCCGATTTCGTCGAGGAAGAAGGTTCCATCGGAAGCCGCCGAAAAGAGTCCCTCCTTGTCGCGCGACGCCCCCGTGAATGATCCTTTCACGTGTCCGAAGAGCTCGCTTTCGAGCAGGCTCTCAGGCAGCGCACCGCAGTTTATGGACAGGAAAGGCTTGGCGGAACGCGGCGACAGGTCGTGTATGTAGCGTGCCACGACTTCCTTCCCTGTTCCGGATTCACCCTGGAGCAGAACAGTCGAATCCGTGGCGGCAACCGATTCAGCCACGTGCAGCGCATCGAGCCAAGGCTTGCTGGAGCCAACCGGGCGGCCGGTTCGGTCCTTCCGCTTCACTTCCGCTTTGAGCGTCTTGTTCTCGCGTCGCAAGTTGCGGTGTTCGGCCGCGCGACGCACGATCGTCACAAGCTCCTCATTCTTGAACGGCTTCTGTATGTAGTAGAAGGCGCCGTTGTTCACCGCACCGATAGCCGACTGCAGACTGGCCTGGGCGGTCATCAGAATGACTACTGCTTCCGGGTCGTGTGCTCGAACCGATGCGAGAATATCGAGTCCGGTCACGTCCGGCATCCTTACATCGGTGAGTATCAGCTCCGGCTTCAACGCCGCTATCTGCTCGAGACCTTTCTTACCTCCGAGCGCGGTATAGGGCGTGAATCCTTCGCTCTTGAGCAGAATGCGGATCGTGTCGAGAATGCCCATCTCGTCATCAATCACCAGAACGGTGGCCGACGCAGGTGCGGTCGCGGTCATGACTTGTGCTTCGTGGACGCTTTCGGCGTACGCTTCGCTCCATCGCTCCCGAGCTTGGGCAGAATCACCGTGAATCGGGTGCCACCCTTCTGGCGCTCGCTGTCCACCAGTATAAAACCGTGGTGTGCTTCAACGGCGCGATGTACGATGGAGAGCCCTAGCCCGCTGCCGCCGGATTTCGTCGTCACGAACGGCTCAAAAAGTTTGTCCTTTATCGAGTCCGGTATTCCCCGACCCTGGTCGGTAACGCGCAGCATTACGCCACCACGAGAGAAGTGTTCGGCTTGCGCAGGAAGCTGGCGGTGGGTGAGCTCGGCCGCTTCGAGTCGGACTTCCCCGCCCGGAGGAGATGCCTGCACTGCATTGAGAAGGAGGTTGAAGATCGCACGATGCAGCAGATCATCATCCCCGACGACGACCAGAGAACTTGAAGAAAACAGTTCTCGAATTGTCACCTTCTCCGGTTTATCCGGATGCGTGACAACCAGCGCGGCGGCGTGGCGTGCAATCTCGATTAGATCCAGGCGGCGCACGCTCGTAACTCCGGTCCGGGCGAAATCGAGGAACTCCGATAACAGGCGCGACAATCGATCTGACTCGCGCTGAACGAGCTTTGTGAGAATCCGCGTATCGTCGTCAGCCCCGGGAACCTTTGCCAGCAACTCTGCCGCGCTGCGAATCGACGCGAGCGGGTTCTTGATCTCGTGCGCCAGTGATGCGCTCATCTCGGCGACCGCTTCGAGTCGCTCGGCACGGGTGTGCAGCCGCTCGATGTCCGTTTCGCGCAGCCTGAATGCAGCGAGCTCGGCGGCCATCTCCTCACGACCTGCATTGGCTTCACGCAGCCTTGCCCCAATGTAGCCGCAGCCGAGAGCGACCGCGCCGAAGATTCCCAGCTGCACGAGAACCGGCAGGTCGAACGTCGAGGCCTGATCGACAATTGTTACGGCAAAGTAGAGGACGTCACCCAACAACGCGATCAACAGCACACCGGCGGGAGGGAGCACGAGCGCGCTGACCGCGATGACGAGAATGTAGAGCGGAGCAAGCTGCGAAGGCGTGCCTGCCTGTGTCAGGTGAACCACTGTGGTCACTAGGAGCAGGTCAAAGAGCATCTGCACATAGAAGAACGAGTCACCAAGCCTGACTCTTCCCTGCTCGCTGTAAAACATCGACCCGGCAGTGAAAAGGAGGGTCGATACGAAAGCGAGTGTCGCGACTAGTGTCGCGCTGCTGTCGGCTGCGCGCCAAACGACAATGGCGGCGATGAAGATGGCGGTCGCCAGAGAGAGGCGCCCAAGATAGAGGACCTGGAGGACGCGTTCCCTACCTCTACCAGAGCCGAAGGGCAGCGCGAGCGCGGGCTGCGAAACGTCCGGCGTCACGGGCACGGCCGATAGCACGGGTTCCAAATTGCGGGAATGGGGCACTGCGGTCAATTATACGCTCCGGCGTGAGCCTAAGTCCCTACTACTATATAGATTACACCCATATGGTCCTTGGAATTCTTGCTGCGGGCGCCGCGGATCCTCCGTCTATGACCGCGGCCGCCAGCAGCATGGTTGCCGTGCTTGGACTGGTTGCGCTGAACGCCTTTTTCGTCGCTGCGGAGTTCTCCCTGGTGGCCGCGCGACGCAGCAAGATCGACGAAATGATCGGCAAGGGCGATCGTGGCGCCCGCACAGTTCAGGCAGCACTCCAACATTTAGACCGCTACATCGCCGCCACGCAACTGGGAATCACCATAGCGTCGCTTGCCCTTGGCTGGATTGGCGAGCCGGCACTGGCCCACCTCTTCGACACCCTCTTGCGTAATGCGGGGTTGAACCCCTCGCCGACCGCGAGCCACGTCGCTGCCTTACCGGTCGCGTTCTTCCTGCTCACGTTTCTTCACATAGTCCTGGGAGAGCTCGCGCCAAAGTCCGTCGCGCTGGCCAGCCCTGAGAAAACCGCCAGGGCGGTTACGCGGCCGCTCATGGTCTTCGCGCGATTCATGGCGCCATTCATCTGGGTGTTCAACGGCGCGGCAAACGGCCTGCTCCGGGTTTTGGGCGTGGAGCCCTCCAGCGATGAGGAGGGTCACAGCCCGGAGGAGATTCGGTTCATGGTGATGCAAGCCCATGCGAGAGGGACGCTGGACGAGTCAGATCGCGCGATGCTGGCGGGCGTTCTGGATTTCCACGAAAAGAAGGCAAGAGATGTCATGCGCCCGCGAACTGAGGTCGTCGCGCTTGATGTCGAATCGACCGAGCAGGAAGTCTGGGAAGTTCTGAGACGCGAGCGCTACTCACGCTATCCGGTGTACCGCGAATCGCTGGACGACGTGATCGGAGTCTTCCTCGCAAAGGATCTGTGGCTTCACTCAGGAGACGCTCCATTCAATCTCGCGGACTTCGTTCGCGAGCCAATGTACGTGCCCGACAGCAGGCCGGCGGAACGCGTGCTCGACGACCTGCGTAAAACGCGTGCTCACATGGCGGTCGTGCTCGATGAATATGGAGGGACGGCCGGCGTCGTCACGATGGAAGATCTGGTCGAGGAAGTCGTCGGTGAGATCGCGGACGAGTACGACTTCGCGTCCCGGGAATCGATAGTGACCGATGGTGTCCTCGAGCTCGCCGGATCTCTCTCACTCATCGACGTCCGCTCTGACTACCGCGTGCAGATACCTGAGGGAGATTGGACGACGTTGGGGGGGTACGCGTTTGCGAAGCTTGGACGCCTGCCGAGAATGGGCGACCGGATTCCGATTCCGGGCGGCGAGATGGAAGTCGTCGCCATGGACGGTCGTCGCATCGCTGCTCTCAGAATCCACCGCGCGGGCGTCAGAGCAACCGCCGCCGCCCATTCGGCCTAGAGCTTTCTCCGGAAAACGCCGCAAGCGTCCAGTGTCGCCGCGTCGTTCGATCGGGACACGCGGACGGACCCGCATGGAAGCAGTGAATTCTTCGCCACCCATCGCGAGCGCCGGCGTGATCCGACGTCGGAGACAAATCGCTCTACGAGTCCGGTCCGTGACGAATCGAATGCCGAGAGAGCCGCCGCCGTCTTGATCGCGAGCTCGCTCTCCTGCGCGCGCACGTACAGGAGCGGCAGGTGCGCGGCGACGGCTATGTCCGCCGTCGGGATCGTTCCGTCGATGGAGCCCGGCCTGTCCCATACCGCTGTCGTGTACTTCGCTTCCAGGTAGCTCGAATACAGTCTCGCCGCCGCAGCGCTCCGCCCTGAGAATTCGAGGCGTTTTCCGATCGCGAGATAAATTTCCGGCGCGCCGACGTACCCATGTCTGAGCGAGCTCTCCAACAAGGCCAGCGCGGAGTCGCTCGCACCGTATCTGAGCTGGTTTTCTGCCAGCGCGTAGCGCGGCTCTCCGAGACCGGGGTCAGCCCGCACCGCATCCTCCAGTACGACGCGCGCGCCATCGTAGTCGCCATCCTCGGTGTACAGGTTGGCGAGAATCATCCTCTGCTGGATGCGGTGCGGGCTCAAGTCGATGGCCTTGTGCAAACTCTCAATGGCCTCGTCGAGGTATGATCGCGAACCGTAGAAGCTGGCGGCGTCGAGGAGCAAGCTCGCTTCGTGTGTGTAGAGTCTGTCGTTGAGAGTGTCGCGGTGGATCTCCTGACGGAACGCCGAGACCGTGCTTGCAAAGGCCGTCTCCAACGTCCGCCGCTCCACAGGATTGCGCCGCATCTCGGCGTAGCGCGGACGCAGCGAGGCGAGGTATTGACCCATAATCAACGGAGTGTGCGCCGTTTGGTGAGCCGATGTCCGGGCGAGAACGCTGAATTCCGCCAGCGTCTGACTCACTGGTCCCCGAGAAACATCGACTTTCGCAAGCGCCAGATTCGCACGAAGCGGCGTATAGGCTTCCGCATAAAGGAGAGCGGCGGTAAGTAGCGCGGAAGAAAATGCGACTGTCATTGGAATTCGACCCGCGGCATGACGCCATTCGGTCGCCGGCCGAACCACCCCGTGTGGGTTTTCGCGCGACGCGATCAATGCCGCGACGAGAATCCACAGCATTGTCGAATTCAGGTCGACAAACCAGAAGAAGAGATAGACGGAGTAGGCAACCTGCAGTCCAGCGAGAATCGCGAGCGAGGAGGCGGACAGTCTTTCGTCGCGATACGCCCGGACCAGAGTGACGGCGATCGCCACCCAAATCCCGAGGAATGTGATCGCACCGATCAGTCCAGTCGTCGCCAACAGCTCAAGGTACTGATTGTGTGTTCTGTCGTAGACGTCGGTATCCAGACGATAGATGCCGGGATCGAAGTGCGCGGACCAGACGAGATTGTGATTCTCAGGCCCGTATCCAAGGAGCGGGCGGTCCTGGAAACCATCGATCGCCGCCCGCCATTGCATGGTTCGTGACTCGTCTGAGCCCGCAGGGTTTGTGAGAGCGAGACGCTGAAATACCGTGGGCGCGTGACGCGTCAATTCGCTCGCTGGAAAATTTCTGATCCTCGCGGAGATTGCGAGCACCACACACGCGATGCCGATCGCTGCGGTCGGGGCAATCCAGCGTCTGCGCGATTTTGTCTGGAGAACTGCGAAGATCACAGAGCCTGTAACCGCACCTAATGCGAGTCCGATCACGGTACTCCTGTTCTCGGCGTAGACCAATCCGATCAAATTGACGCCACCAGCCGCCACGTACAGCAAGCGAAAGCGGATGCTCGTCGACGCGAGATACCCGGCCAGTGCGGCGGCGAAGAGCAAATACGCTGCAAGCAGCCCCGAGTTGCCAACCGTGGAAGAGCTGGCGGACAGCATGGCGCCCGAGAAGCGCGCCGCCGACGCGAACTCGGAGTGCTCAAGGATCGCGCTCGTGCTGATGAAGACGCTCACGACCAGAGCTGCGTTCAGAACCCAGCTCCACTCTTCGTCGCGAAGGGTGCGCAGAAGGAGAAAGAAGAGAGCCAAGTGTAGCCACGCCCAGACTCCGCCCATTCTTTCAAAATCCCCAAACAAGCTGTGGTCGCGGGCCGGGGAGAAGAGCGCGGACAAGAGTGCCGAGGCAACAAACGCGACGAGCGCCCAGAAAATGGGCTCGTAACGCAGATCCAGCTCATCGCCGCCGAAGCAGAGAGCCCAGACGAGGACGAGCGTTCCCAGCTCTGCCACGACGCGAAAGAAGATGTTCCTTGGCACTACGTAGGGGAAAAAGAAGGCCGTGGGCACGATCACAGGAACGAGGAGCGACGCGATCACCAAGCACAGAATCGCGAGCCGCCAATTGGCGCCTGTCGATATTCTCGTCAGAACTCGCATGCTCAATTCCCGCCAATACCCGCCAGACTTCGCAGTGTATCCGGAATGATTTCGTGGCCGCCATCGAAGCGAATTGTTTCGTGCGGGAGACCGAGGTCTTTCAATCGTGATTCCTGCGCCGCAACCAACTCGGGTTTGGCGAAGTCGTCGTGTCGACCGAGAACGACGGTCAGTGGAGCGCGACGGCCCAGGGCGGCAGCGTCCTTGGCAGTGAGCTCGGGCGGCAGCAAACCAGCCCACAGCACTACGCGATCCGGATCTACTTTGCCGCGAGCGACCCAGCGGGCGACGGTAGCCGTCCCCTGAGAAAAACCCAGGACCCACAAGCGAACCGATTCGCGGCGCACGACCGAGAAAATTTCGTCGTACAACAAATCCAGATAGCCCACGTAGTCTTCGATCTCGCACTCGCGATCCTCTGAAGTCATCCATGTAGCGCCAACCGGAGTGTTCGGGGCGTGCGATCCAC
>CATPBD010000145.1 GCA_955652265.1 uncultured Gemmatimonadaceae bacterium
GAGGTATGCTGCCAGTACAACAAAATCGAGGGCGGTGAAATGAAGACCAATTTCACCGCCCTCGATTTTGTTGTACTGGCAGCATACCTCATCGCGACCACTCTCCTCGGAATCTGGCTCGGCCGCAATCAGAAGGATTCCAAGGATTACTTCGTAGCGGGACACCAGATTCCGTGGTGGGCGGTTCTCTTCTCCGTCGTCGCCACGGAGACGAGCGCGCTGACGTTCATCAGCATCCCCGGCCTCGCCTACACAACCAATCTGGGGTTCCTGCAGATCGCGGCGGGTTATTTGTTGGGGCGCATCGTCGTCGCCTACACCCTGCTGCCCCGCTACTACCAGGGCGATCTCGTCACTGCGTACGCCCTGCTCGAGAAGCGGTTCGGTGTCGGAACGCGCCGCTTTGCATCCATCGTCTTCATGGTCACGCGCGCATTCGCCGACTCGGTGCGCGTCTTCGCCACGGCTATTCCGATCGCGTTGATACTCGGACCATCGGTGCCCCCACAGTATGTCATGCCCGTCGCCATCCTCGTGTTGGGCGCCTTGACCCTCATCTACACCTATCACGGTGGGATGCGTGCCGTCGTGTGGACCGACGTACTGCAGACCAGCGTTTACCTGTTGGGCGGCTTCTCCGCCCTTTACCTGATTGGCAAGGGAGTGACTGGGGGGTGGGGCGCGATCCTTAGCCAGGCCCACGACGCCGGCAAGCTCAAGGTGATCGATGTCTATTTTGGATTCGACAAGCCCTACACCCTGTTCGCTGGATTGATCGGCGGTGCGTTCCTGTCGATGGCGTCCCACGGCGCGGATCAGCTGATCGTGCAGCGTTTGCTGGCCGCGTCGAGTCTGAGGGAATCGCGAAAGGCGTTGATCGGGAGTGGAATTGCTGTCTTTTTCCAGTTCACGCTTTTCCTGATGATCGGAATCGGATTGTACGCGTACTATCACGCGCGTCCGTTCGCTGTGCCTGATTCGATCTTCCCCACCTTTGTCGTGGACTCGATGCCAAACGGATTGCGAGGCTTGATAGTAGCGGCGGTCCTCGCGGCGACGATGAGCGCGCACTCCGGAGCGATGAACTCCCTGGCCGCGTCGACGACTCACGACATTTACCTGCCCCTGTCGGGTCGCAGCGCGGAGGACCCGCGGACGCTGAGGATGGCGAAGATGTTTACGCTTTTCTGGGGTGCCACACTTCTGGTCGCGGCTCTTCTCTACAAGCAGCAGGGTACGCCGGTTGTCGTCATCGCGCTTTCGATCGCGTCGTTCACGTATGGAGCGTTGCTTGGCGGCTTCTTTCTCGGCATGCTTTGGCGGCGCGCGATCCAGAGGGACGCCATCCTCGGTATGGCGGTCGGAATCATTGCAATGAGCTTTGTCGTGTTCGCGAAATGGATGATGACGATATTCCCTTCGATGACGGCCACTCTTACGACACTTTCGCATATCGCATTTCCATGGTACGTGCTGATCGGAACGTCGTTCACGATTGGGGTCGGGGTCCTGTCATCGTTCACACACCCAGCGCCGACTGGTGGCGATCGCTGGAATGAGTGAGATCGTAGTTGGCGTCGACGGGGGCGCATCGAAGACCCGCGTGCTCGTCGGTACCGCCGAGGGAGAGGTTCTCGCCACGGTCGACGGCCCCAAGTCCGCGGTCGTGCCCGGAGAGGCTGAGCGGTCCGCAGATGTCATCGCTGAGCTGGTTACCCGCGCGCTAGCGGAGATCGCGCAGCCCGGCGCGGTATTTCCTCGTGTTCTGTACTGTGGCGTCGCTGGGACTGGTCGAGACGAGGAGCGCCGTGCGCTCCATTCCGCGCTCGATGCCAAGGAGCTCGCTGAAGAAGTTGTCATCGATTCGGACGGCTTGATCGCGATGTACGACGCGTTCGACGACCGCGCGGGGATTCTCCTCGTCGTCGGAACCGGCTCGATTGCCTACGGTCGGAGTCCGGCCGGCGAGATTGTCCGCTGCGGCGGGTGGGGTTCGACGTTCGGCGACGAAGGAAGCGGTGGGTGGATCGGAAAGCGCGCTTTGAGCATTGTCGCCGCATCGAGCGACGGACGCGAGCCGCCCACGGCTCTTCTGTTCCCCATTCTGGCTGCTACCCAGTGCGAGGACGTCCAGGATCTCGTTCCGTGGGCGAGGGCCGCCGATGCGCGCGCATTCGCTCTACTCGCGCCCGTGGTTTTCAGCACGGCTGCGGCGGGCGATCAACGCGCGAATGCTCTCATAACGCTGGCGGCCGAAGAGCTCGTGCTCCACATCCGCGCCCTGGCGCGTCAGCTATTTACTGACGAGCGCGCGGCGGTAACAGTTGCGTTGAGCGGAGGGTTGATGGACCGCGGATCTCCGCTCAGGAAGCGCTTGGAACAGCGCCTGAAGTCGGCGGTGCCGGGGGCACAGCTTCGATCGGAAGAAGTCCTTCCTGCGCGAGGAGCACTTCGGGCTGCGGCGCGCCGAATTCACCTTCCCACCTAGCCATCACGACTGTCGCGAGACAGTTCCC
>CATPBD010000146.1 GCA_955652265.1 uncultured Gemmatimonadaceae bacterium
CGCGGCAAAAAGGCGCCGGCTCCGCCTCCCGGTCGATCCATCCAGTGGGAGCTTCTGCACGCTTGGGGGAATGGTTTCGACGAACGCGTCCGGTGCTCACTCGCTTCACTATGGACCCACACGTGCCTGGGTGAACGCGCTCGATTGTGTTTTCAGCGATGGTGCCCGTGAGGTGATCACGCGGGGGGAGACGCCGCCGAAGCGAGTCGATGCCATCGCCAGATTCCTTCGAGACGCGCACGGTGAGATAGTCGCGATGGACAAGCGCCGACCGATCGTCCACGAGGGAGTCCGCAAGGAATCGTCCGGGTATGCGGTTCACGAGTACGCGACCAAGGCAGACCTCGTCGATCTGCTCGTCGGCAGTGAGGGGACACTGGTGATTATCGTCGCCATTCAGTTTTTGCTCTCGCCCATGCCTTTTGCCACGAGCAGCGTGCTCGGATCCTTTGCCTCGCTCGAAGAGGCAACTGCCGGCGCCATGAAGGCCGTAGAAACGGGAGCGAGCGCGTGCGAGCTTCTCGACAGAACATTCCTCGCCTATGCCTTGAGCATTCCGAGCGCGAACGAGTCGATGCGCCAGCGGATGGAAGGAGCGGAAGCCATTCTCCTCGCCGAGGTCGAGGGAGAAAACAGTGAGGCGGCCGCCCTTCGCGCGGAGGAACTCGCCGCCGCTTTCAAGGCAGCTGGAGCGACGGACGTCGACATCGCGCTGACGCCGGAGAGCGAGCACGATCTCTGGGAGCTTCGCCACGCGGCGAGCCCGATCCTGGCCGCGCTCGACCATTCGACCTCGATGCAATTCATAGAAGACGGTGCGGTCCCGCTACCCCGCCTGCCCGATTACATCGAAGGCGTACGGCGCGCCCTCGCCGATCGAGAGGTGGGCGGCGTCATTTTTGGACACGCGGGCGATGCTCATGTGCATGTGAACCCGCTGGTAGACGTCAGAGAATCCAATTGGCGCGAAAAGGTTTCGGGCCTTCTCGACGACGTGGTCAACCTGACGGCACGACTCGGAGGTACGCTGGCGGCCGAGCACGGAGACGGGCGGCTCCGCACGCCCCTGCTCGATCGAGTTTGGTCCAAGGACGCAGTCCGCGCATTCGCGCTGGTGAAAAGAGCCTTCGATCCTCGAAACATTTTCAATCCCGGAGTGAAGGTTCCGCTTCCCAACCAGAAAGCAATCGAGGACATCAAGTACGATCCTTCGCTCCCGCCGCTCCCTCGAGAGGCGCGTGCGGCCCTGGATAGTCTCGTGAAGGCGCGAGCATACGACCGGTTCCGTCTGTCCTTGATCGGCGGTTCATCTTAGCTTTCTGCCGCGTGAAGCCCGCAGCCCACTGCCGCAAAGCCGACAGTCCCCGGCAGGTTGTATTCAGTTGCAGTCTCCCTTTGCCCAGAAAAGTCTTTTGTACTATACAGAGCCTGTCCTAACTCTCCTCGCGCGTCCTTCGTTCATCGAGCCGGATCATCTTCGCGTCAAATGGCTTGGCGAGAGCACCGATGGAGAGAAGCTCGCCGAGTTCGCAGGACGTCTGTGCTACATGAGCCAGAAGAATCCGGCGAGCCGCGCGACGCGGGACTACCTCGAGAACATCAAGAAGCAGGGACACGGCAGCGTACTGGAGCACGCGAACTATTCTCTTCTGCTCGAGGGAGTGAGCCGCTCGCTGACCCACGAATTGGTGCGGCACCGCGCCGGGTTTGCCTACAGCCAGCTCAGTCAGAGATACGTCGATGAGTCAGAAGCGAATTTCGTCGTTCCGCCGGCAATTGTGGGAGATGAGATCCTCGAGAACGAGTGGCGCGCTCAGATCGATGAGGCGCAGCGAAGCTACGTCCGCCTCGTCGAGCACCTCATGGAGCGGTATGGATGGGTTGCCGACAAGGTCCACCGCCGGAAGATGGCCCGCGAGGCGGCAAGAGGGGTTCTTCCCAATTCTACCGAGACGAAAATCGTGGTGACCGCCAACGCCAGGGCGTGGCGGACTATGCTGGAGCTCCGCGCGAGCGAAGGCGCCGAGCTGGAGATCCGCCGCTGCGCAGTGGAAATGATCAAGCTTCTCTCAAAAGAGAGTCCTGCCTTTTTCTCCGACTTCGAGATCTACCAGGCTGACGATCGCCGCGAGGCGGCACGGATCGTATACCACAAAGTCTGACCCAGACATCCAGTGGGCGACTAGTCTCGGAGAAAAAACTTCCGCTGGCCTCAAAAAAGTTTTTTCGCAAAAATTTTTCTTTTCCAAAACGCGGAATAATTATTGCGCCACATCGATCGCGTTTATATACTCGTCTCCATGATTCGATCGCGTGAGTTCTCGTAGGGTGTCGATGATTCTTATCGGACTCGCCTACAATCAAAAACCCGAGCCAACAGAGCTCGCCAGCCCACTCTCTGAGGGCGGCCGTCAGGAAGACGGGGAGCTTTCGCGTCCCGATGAAGAGCCTCCCAGTAGAATCTTTGACCTCTCGGTAGCGGAGTTAATCGCTCGCGACGAGTTCGCCGAGTGGGACAGCCCCACCACCATCGCCGCAGTAGAATCCGCGCTCTCCCAACTCGGAAAAGTCGTCCGCCTCGAGGCGTTGGAGGACTTTCCAGAGCGGCTCCGGCAGACAAGACCCGACATCGTCTTCAACATCGCCGAGGGATTTCACGGAGTGAACCGTGAAGCCCACGTTCCGGCGATTTGCGAGTTTTACGGAATCCCCTATTCCGGAAGCGATCCCTTCACGCTTTCGCTGTGCCTCGACAAGGCAAGAACCAAGGAGGCGCTCGCGTTTCACGGAATCCCGACGCCCAGGTTCGCAGTTGCACGGAAGCTCGATGAGCTCGAAGCCGTTACGGAAAGATTGAACCTCCCTCTCTTCGTCAAGCCGCTCCACGAGGGTTCGTCGAAGGGAATCACCGATAACAATCTCTGCTGGGATTCCAGGCAGCTCTACGAGCAGACCGAATTTCTTCTCGAGAACTACAACCAGCCGGTGCTCGTTGAGGAATATCTGCCGGGCAAAGAGTTCACTTGTGCCGTGCTGGGAAACGGTGACCAAGCGACGGTGCTCCCGATCGTCGGAATGAATTTCGAGACGCTTCCCAAAGGAGCACTCCCCATCTACGGC
>CATPBD010000147.1 GCA_955652265.1 uncultured Gemmatimonadaceae bacterium
CCGGTACTGGCCCGTACAACGACGAGTACGATCCTATTGTAGTAGACGAATGGCACACTCTCGCTTACCAGGAGATCACCGAGCTCACGCGCAGAGGATTGCCGGGTGTGTGGACGCACGGCTTTTACGACGGATGGGCGCCGAACTACACGCTTCTTTCCGTCGCGAATCTCCACAACTCGATCGGCCGCTTTTACGAGACGTACACCTCGAGCGGAGCCGGCTGCACTACAGTGAGACTCCCCGCCGCCGACACGTCGCGCCGCTGGGACCGGCCCAACCCGCCGGTGAACGGCATCAAGTGGTGCATCCGCAGCAACATCAATTATCAGGAATCGGGCGCGCTCATCGCCCTCAAGTACACCGCCGACCACCGCGAGACGTTTCTCGACAATTTCGTCTCGAAAGGCGAGCGGATGATCGAGCGCGGACGCACGAGCGCGCCGTACGCATTCGTGATTCCGCGGAATCAGCGTCACGCCGCCGAGGCTGCCGATCTGGTGAATTTGTTCCGGGCGCAAGGGACGGAGGTAGGTGTTGCGACGAGCGACTTCACGCTGAAAGGCTCGGCGGCGCCGCCGAAGCGAAGCTCACCCGACTCCGCTGCTACGGCTAAGGTCGCGAAAGACTCCGCAGTGCAAGTTCACGCCGGCGACTGGATCGTTCGGCTCGACCAACCCTACGCCGCGACTGCGCGCACGCTCCTCGCCATCCAGCATTTCAAGGCCGACGACCCGCCGCCGTACGACGACACCGGGTGGACGCTCGACGAGCTGCGTCACGTTCAGACGCTCAAGATCTCCGATTCGACGATCCTGTCGAGACCGATGCAGATGCTCACGACCGATGCGCGTGCTGACGGTGACGTCAGCGGCTCGCCCGGCGTTCTCCTCGTCCGTCACCTCGGTGACTGGCGCTCGGCGCTTCTTCCATGGAAGATTGCGCCGGCCGCTGTGAGCATCGCGGAGGAGGCGTTCGCCGCCGGTGGAGCGAAATACCCGGCGGGCACGTACATCATCAACAATCCCGCCGACGCGACGCGCAACGTCGTCAAGTCGCTAGGCATGAATGGCGTCGCTGCCGGTGGCGCGGTGACAGCGCGGCAGCACTCGATCCGCGTTCCGCGCGTCGCGCTGATGCACTCGTGGCTCGAGACGCAGAACGAAGGATGGGTGCGGTACGCCTTCGATCAGATGGGCGTCCGCTATACCTATATAAGTGACCAGTCGCTCCGCCGGCCGGGAATGCTCGACAAGTTCGACGTCGTCGTCTTCCCGCACGTCAATGGAAGTCCGAACGCGTTGGTGAACGGCCGGCCGATGGTCGGCCCGCCAATTCCGTGGAAGAAGTCTTCACTCACTCCAAATCTTGATTTGTGGGACCAAACTGATGACATCCGTCCGGGGATGGGACTCGACGGAGCGGCCGCGCTCAGACATTTCATCGAGCGCGGGGGACTGCTGCTGACGACGGGCAACTCGAGCATCCTTCCGATGACGCTCGGCTTCAATCCGACGGTGAGTCAGGCGATCACGACGCGCCTCAACGCACGCGGGTCGGTGATTCGCGCGCAGCCCGCACCGGGTTCAGGCTCCAGTCCAATACTGTATGGCTACGAGAGCCCGAGCTTCCCGGTCTATTTCAGCCAGGCATCGATCTTCAACGTGACGCCGAGGGATACGATTCCGGTGGAAGGGCGCGACCCGGCGATCAGTCAGCAGCAGGAGCGGATGCGAGCGCACGTCATCCTGAGATTCCACGACAAGGCCGATTCACTGCTCGTGTCCGGACTTCTCGTCGGCGGAGACGAGCTCGCCGGCAAAGCGGCCGTAGTTGATGCGCCCGCCGGTTCAGGTCACGTGGTGATGTTCGGGATCAGGCCGCTGTGGAGGTGGGAATCGCAGGGGAGTTTCGCGCTGGCGTTGAATGCGATTGCGAATTGGGACCATCTCGGCTTTTAGCATCGGAACGCAGGACATCACCGGCGGGGGCGCGGCCAGATCAATGCGCGCGGTCGGCATGGAGGCGTTGGTCGTCCAGATCCCGCTCGCACCGTGACTCAGCGTCGCGCCCTCCACGACGACTGTTCAGGACGGACACACCCAAATCAATCCGGCGAATGACGACGCGATTGGATTCCATCGCTATCCGTTCCGCCTGTACTGGTACAGTGACGGGCTGTTCATCAGAACGGTTGCGCCTAAGTATGGAAAGTTTGCTGGAGCTCGCTTGCTCGACGTTGGCGGTATACCAGTCGACGCGTTGGTGCAGCGCCTCCGGCCATATATTCACGGCGACAACGAAATGACCATCCGGGATGTCCTGCCGTCCCGCCTCGTGCTAGCCGAGGTACTGCACATCATTGGTGGCTCGCGCTCCTAGAGCGAAGCACGCTTCCGCTTCGAGCGCGTGGACCGAAGTACGGAATCCGTGACGTTCCACCCAATTCCCACCTCCGCAACTACTAGCGACTGGCTGACGGCACGAGACACATCGGCACCGCCTCCGCTTTACCTCCGGCACACAAACCGCAATTACTGGTTCGAGTACATCGACAGTCTCCGCACGATGTACGCGCAAATCAACGCAGTAGCAAACGCCGGCGATGAGACGATGGCGGCGTTCTGCTCTCGCCTTTTTGCGACGACGGATTCGGTCGCCGCCGAGCGACTCGTGATAGACCTTCGGCTGAACAACAGCGGCGATAATACTCTGAACCGCCCCTGCGTCCATGACCTGATTCGTGCCACGCGCGTGAACCAATCGGGTAAGCTCTTCGTGATCATAGGGCGCCTCACGTTTTCGGCGGCGATGAGCCTGGCGGTCGACATCGAGCGCAATTCCCCGGCGATCTTCGTTGGTGAGCCAACCGGTGCCTCGCCGAACCATTTTGGCGAGACGCGTGTGCTGAAGCTGCCGCGATCCGGCATCACTGTACTTCACTCGACACTGTACTGGCAGAGCTCTGACCCGCGGGACACGCGTCCATGGATCGCTCCCAGCATACGCGCCGAGTTGTCGTCCGACGACTACCGCCTAAATCGAGATCCAGCTCTGGAAGCCATCTCCGCGATTATTCGTGGGAAGTAACCGGGACACTGACACTCTGTTCTGCTTCGGACTTAACCCAGCTCGCGGGAAAACACAGTATAATTTCTTCGTTGACCGCGCGTCCGTTCCCACCAAAGATTGATTACTCATGTCCCGCGCCGAAATAACCACTCCTGAAATCATCCCCGAGGAGAGCGTTGTCGAGCTCTCGCTCCGCCCTCAGCGCCTTTCCGAGTTCATCGGCCAGGACCGCGTGAAGGAATCTCTCCGCATCTACATCGACGCTGCGATGGAAAGGCGAGAGCCGCTCGACCACACGCTATTCTTCGGCCCACCGGGACTCGGCAAAACGACGCTGGCAGAGCTGATCGCCCGAGAGCTCGGCGTGAACATCCGCAACACCTCCGGCCCCGCACTCGAGAAACCCGGGGATCTCGTCGGGACGCTCACGAATCTCCGCGAAGGAGATATTCTCTTCATCGACGAGATCCACCGCCTGCGACCAATCATCGAAGAGTTCCTCTATCCCGCGATGGAGGACTACAAGATCGAGATCCGCCTCTCCGAAGGACCCAAGGCGCAGACGATCACCATGCCCATCGAGAAGTTCACGCTCATCGGCGCGACCACTCGGCTCGGCATGCTCACTCCACCGATGCGCGCGCGGTTCGGCATCGAGATGCGGCTCAACTACTATCCGCCCGGCGATCTCGAGCAGATCGTCCACCGCACCGCCGAGGTCATGCAGGTCGATATCGACGAAGATGGCGCGAAGGAGATCTCCAAGAGATCGCGCGGAACTCCGCGCGTGGCGAACCGGCTGCTGCGGCGCATTCGCGACTACGCCCAGGTGCGCGCGAACGGAAACATCAATCGCAAGGTCGCGGCGGATGCGCTCCAGCTCCTCGAGGTCGATCAGTTCGGGCTCGACGACATGGACTCGCGCATCCTCAAGGCCATCATCGAGAAGTTCGGAGGCGGACCGGTGGGCGTCGGAACGATTGCTGCCGCGGTGGGCGAAGACGTGGAGACGCTCGAGGAAGTCTACGAGCCATTTCTCGTGCAGAATGGATTTCTACAGCGGACTCCGCGGGGTCGCGTAGCAACTGCACAGGCATACCGTCACTTCGGGTTCAATCCGCCGACGACCAACGGTGGAGTCCAGCAGCCGACGCTGTTCTAGCTACTCGACGACGCCAATCAGGATCGTGCTGACAAGCTCCGGACGACCGGAGCGATCCCGCCGAAATAGCCAGGCGTACTGAGACCATCTCCACCCGTCAGGCCCGGCGGAATGCACGTCGACTAGGGTCGTCCATACATCCTCACCACTCAACGACACTTGGTCTCCGCGCGTGTCGCGTGCATTCCAGAGTCCCGCCGGCTGTCCGCGAATCGGAAGCCCCACGGTCAGATAATATTCCGCCGTCCTCGGACAGCCGGCGTGCACGTCCGGGCGTTTCGCACGCGTGGTCAATCTGCCGCGAGGAGGGGGCGGCTCCGGCACGCGGGCGCCGGCGCACTGCTCATACGTGAGCGGGCCTCCTTCCGGCACGCCGTTCACTCGCAGAATTCGTTTCCGATTTATAGCCACGCGATCGATGGCCCGCCTGCCTGCACGCGGAAAAGTCAGAGTCGGATCGATTCCCTGGACACCCGCGAAGACTTCGGGATAGCCGGAGGGTGTTCCGTAAGGTCGCGGATCGTATCGCAGGCGCTCGAGGTGATATGGGTACTGGTTGTCCCCTGCCTCGAGCTGGGCGCGGACGACGGCATCGAACACCTCTGAATCCGCGCGAATGAGCGTGAGCTCCTCCTCTCGGGAGGCAGCTCGCGTGATCGGGCGCGGGGACTCAGGTGCGGGGCCTGATCGGCAGGCGGCGCTCGCGACCAAGCAGAAGCTCCAAGTCAGGCGCGCGAGCGTCAGATGCTGGGGAGTTCTCATTCTCTTCCGACTATTGCACAAAAGAGACCGGCTAACCGACGACGCACTACTTTAGGAGGTCGTGAGTAAAGACGGCACCCGCACTTCCCACTACGATTACGATCTCCCCGCTGACCGGATCGCGCAGCATCCAACGGAGCGTCGTGGCGACAGCCGGCTCATGGTCGTCAATCGCTCCACCGGTGAGATCTCGCACAAACAGTTCAGCGATCTCGAGAGGCTGATCCCTGCGGGCGACGCGCTTGTGCTCAACACCACTCGCGTCTTTCGCGCACGTCTCCTGGGCCTTCGCGACAACGATGCTCCGGCTGAGATCCTCCTGTTGCGCCCGCTCGGCCAAGGAACGTGGGAGGCAATGGTTCATCCGGGCGGCAAGCTCAAACCCAGGCGCGTCGTGCGGATCGCCGAGGGCTTTGATGTAACGATTCTTTCGACGACTGAGCGCCGAACGCGCGTGGTGCAGTTGAATACTTCACAGCCCATCGACCAGGCGATCGAGAAATATGGGCACGTTCCGCTTCCGCCTTACATCACACGCCCGGATCAGGCGTCGGACGAGGAGCGATATCAAACCGTCTATGCAAGGGAAACCGGATCAGTCGCCGCACCAACGGCGGGACTGCACTTCACACCGGAGTTACTGGATCGGCTCGCCGCCAAAGGAGTAAAGCGCGCCGATGTCGTGCTCCACGTTGGCGCGGGAACATTTAAGCCGGTTGACGTCGAGCACCCCGCCGATCACGTGATGCACGAAGAATCGTTCACTCTGCCAGCCGGTACGGCGGAGATCCTGAACGATACTCGGCGCAAAGGCGGAAAGATCTGGGCGGTTGGCACGACGAGCGTCCGCACACTCGAGAGCGCGATCGACGAAGATGGAATCTTTCGCGAGAAATCCGCCGACACTCGAATCTTTATTCGTCCGCCGTACGAGTTCCGCGCGGTCGACCGGCTGATCACCAACTTCCACCTGCCACGCTCCACGCTCATCATGCTCGTGGCCGCGTTCGCCGGATATGACCTCTCGATGAAGGCGTATCAACAAGCGATCGCCGAGGGGTACCGGTTGTACTCCTACGGCGACGCGATGTTGATCGTCTGACTCTCTCGACGAAGCAGGTGAACAACGCGAAGGTGTTTTCCAACACCTGCGCTTACCGCCGCGTAGTCTGGGGACAGCGTTGCAACCTCATGCTTACGGGCAGATAATATAAGAACTCGGCTTCGGTTCGCACCGACAGGTGGTGATATTGCGAACACCTCCCTAGCCAAACACACGATCTGATGAATTTGACCGCCCGATGCGGATTTCTTTCCGGCAATTCGCATCCTCTCCGACTTCTCTCCGTTCTCGCAGTTTGCGCCGCCTCGCTGCTCTGTGCCTCCCAAGTCGCCGCACAGGCTGGGGCAGCGACCGACATCATAGTTGGCCGTGTGACAGACTCCGCCACGAGCGCTCCGGTGGAAAACGCTTCGATCACAGTCACCTCGCTGGCAACCGGACTCGAGCGTACTGGCACAACATCCAATGACGGACGGTTCGTCGTAGTCTTCCCGGACGGCGGCGGCCACTACTCTGTTCGGGTCAGGCGTCTGGGTTACAACCAGGTCTTGCTCTCGCTTCAACGGCGTGCCGAGGCCGATCGGATCACCGCGGATGTGCGATTGACGAGCGCCGCGACTGTTCTGAGCGACGTTACCGTCACCGCTGCGCGCACAGATTCGACGAAGGCTGCGGGGGGAACTGGCCGAACGCTCACACAGGACCGGATCAC
>CATPBD010000148.1 GCA_955652265.1 uncultured Gemmatimonadaceae bacterium
ACGTTCAACGCCAATCTGGATTTCGGCGGACGCGCGATCACTCGGATAACGCTCGACCCGAATGGTCGATTCCCGGATCGTGACCCCACTGACAACTCCTGGCCGCGCGCGGCATCGGCGCCGGCGCGAACCGGCGGAGGGCGATAGCCCATGCGAGCGGGCGCATTCCGCCTGAGCGTTGGTCTCGCACTATTCGCGGGAACCAGCGGCTCGGCGCTATCACAACAGTCACCACGCGTTACAGCCGCTGATTACGCTCGGGCCGAGCGGTTTCTGCGAGACAATGTGCTGCCGCTGGTCTCGGGAATCGGTGCGCAACCGTCATGGCTCGGCGGCGATCGCTTCTGGTATCGCGGCACCAGAATCGGCGGAGCCGATCTGATCGTCGTCGACCCGACGCGTGCGCTGCGAAGTGTCTGCACTCCGGACACGGAGCGATGCGGTGCGGCGATCGACGATCGCGAAGCGGCTCGTGCGAGAGCGGAGTTTGCGCGAAGAGCGGTACGGGCAGCACCGGAAATAGCCTCACCGGATGGGAAGCGCTCGGCGTTCATTCGCGCTTACAATCTTTGGGTTCGTGAAATCGCAACGGGGCGTGAGACTCAGCTCACTACCGACGGCGTCAAGGATTTTGGCTACGCGACGGACAACGCCGGCTGGATCCGTAGCGATCGCCCTATCCTTCTCTGGTCTCCGGACTCGCGGAAGATCGCGACCTTTCAGCAGGACGAGCGCGGCGTGGGCGAGATGTATCTCGTCAACACCAAAGTTGGTCACGCCGATCTCGAAGCGTGGCATTATCCGCTGCCCGGCGACAGCATCATCACCACGATCCAGCGCATCATCATCGACGTCGACGCGCCGCGCGTGATCAGGCTGCAGATGCCGGCCGATCAGCACCGCTCGACGCTCTGCGATCACATCATTTGCCGCGGCGACGAAGGATGGACGGACGTCCAGTGGTATCCGGATGGCTCGCACGTCGCGTTCGTCTCGACCTCGCGGGATCACAAACGCGAAACGCTCCGGGTGGCCGACGCGGCCACCGGGACGATCAGAGATGTGTTTGGGGAAACCGTTCCGACGCAGTACGAGTCGGGAAACGGAATTGTGAACTGGCGGGTGCTGCCGGCCTCCAACGAAGTGATCTGGTTCTCCGAGCGCGACGATTGGGGCCAGCTCTATCTGTACGATCTCGCGACCGGCCGTCTCAAGAGCAAGATCACGAGCGGAGAGGGCAACGTCGCCGAGCTGCTCCGCGTCGACGAGAAAGACCGCACTCTCTATTTCGTCGGTAACGCCAAGGAGCGCGGCCGCGATCCGTACTTCCGGCATTTCTACAAGATCCGAATGGATGGGAAGGGGCAAACTCTTCTCACACCAGAAGACGCGGACCACGATGTCTCGCTGTCTCCAACGGGCAGTTACTTCGTGGATACCTACTCACGGCCCGATGTCCCGCAGACTTCGGTTCTGCGCGACTTGAATGGGAAAACCGTTCTCACGCTGGAGAAAGCGGACATCTCGCGCCTTCTCGCGACTGGGTGGAAACCGCCCAAGCCGATCACGGTCAAGGCCCGCGACGGCAAGACGGATCTCTATGGCTTGCTTTACACACCGACGAATCTGGATTCGACCAGAAAGTATCCGATCGTCAATCACATTTACCCGGGCCCGCAGACCGGGAGCGTAGGCGGTCGTAGCTTCTCGCCGGCACGCGGAGATCAACAGGCGCTCGCCGAGCTCGGATTTGTGGTTGTCGAGATCGACGGGATGGGCACGCCGTGGAGATCAAAATCCTTTCACGACGCCTACTACGGGAAGATGGGCGACAACACCCTGCCCGATCAGGTCGCTGGTATGAAGGAGCTGGCGCGCCGGTATGCATGGATCGATCTCGATCGCCCCGGAATCTATGGTCACTCTGGCGGCGGATTCGCCGCTGCTGACGCGATGTTCCGCTATCCCGATTTCTTCAAGGTTGGAATATCCGAAGCGGGGAATCACGATAACCGCGTTTACGAAGACGACTGGGGCGAGCGGTACCAGGGGCTTCTGGTGAGAACCCCGGACGGAAGTGACAACTACACTCCCGAAGCCAATCAGACCTACGCCAAGAATCTGAAAGGAAAGCTGCTGCTCGCGCACGGTACGATGGATAACAACGTCCCGCCGTACAACACGCTCCTCGTCGTGAACGAACTGATCAAGGCGAACAAGGATTTCGATCTCATCCTGCTGCCGAATCGCACGCACGGGTTCGGAAACGAGCCGTACATGGTTCGGCGCCGCTGGGATTACTTCGTCAAGAACCTCCTCGGCGCCGAGCCTCCCAAGGAATATGAGATCAAGCCGCCGCAGCGGCGCACTCCCTGACCCCCGACGTTGCGCGCACGCATCAACACGATAAGAGTCAAATGAAAAGATCTGTTCTGCTCGCGATCATCGCCCTTGTTGCTGCTACTGGCGTGTCGCGCGGTCAGGCTGTGCCGCCCAACCCCCCGGTTTTCACCCACGCTGACACCATTCGCGGCTCCAACACTCCGGAGCGCGCCTGGTGGGACGCGGCATTTTACGATCTGCACGTCAAGGTTAATCCTGTCGACAGCAGCGTCGCCGGGTACAACGTGGTCACTTATCGCGTACTCAAGCCAGCGCGAGAGATGCAGATTGATCTTCAGCTTCCGCTCGTAGTGGACAGCATTGTTCAGGACGGCACGGAGCTGAGCGCCCGGCGCGATGGCAACGCGCTCTTCGTGAGGCTGATCACGCCGCAGCCGATCGGGGCGAAGAAACAGATCTCGGTCTATTATCACGGCAAGCCGATCGTCGCGATCAGACCTCCCTGGGATGGCGGATTCATCTGGGCGCGGGACAGCCTCGCTCGCCAATGGATCGCTACCGCGACTGAAGGCTTGGGCGCGAGCGCGTGGTGGCCCAACAAGGACATCTACTCGGACGAGCCCGACAGTCAGAGAATCGCGATCAGCGTTCCGGACTCGCTGATCGATGTGTCGAACGGGCGGCTACGCAGCACCACGCCGAATGCCGACGGCACCACTACTTACGAGTGGTTCGTCAGCAACCCCATCAACAACTACGACGTCGCGGTGAACGCGGGCCACTACGCCCACTTCAGCGACATCTATCAGGGAGAGCGCGGCACGCTCACCCTCGATTTCTGGCCGCTCGACTACCACCTCGACACCGCGAAAAAACAATTCCAGCAGGTGAAACCCATGCTGCAATGCTTCGAAAGCTGGTTCGGTCCGTTTCCGTGGTATGAGGATGGGTACAAGCTCGTCGAGACGCCGCACCTGGGAATGGAGCACCAGAGCGCGGTCGCGTACGGCAATCATTACCAGAATGGTTACCTAGGCCGCGACCGCTCCCGAACCGGACATGGCTTGCTCTGGGACTTCATCATCATCCACGAGAGCGCGCACGAATGGTTTGGCAATAGCATCACCATGAAGGACGCCGCCGACATGTGGATCCATGAGAGCTTCGCCACCTACGCCGAGGGGCTCTTCACCGAGTGCCAGCAGGGGAAAAAAGCGGGCACCGAGTATACGATCGGCCAGCGCAAGCTGATAAAGAACGACGCGCCGATCATCGGCGTTTACGGAGTGAACCATGAAGGCTCCCTCGACATGTACGACAAGGGCGCGAACTTGCTGCACACCATCAGGCAGCTCGTGGACGATGATGCGCGGTGGAGAGGAATACTGCGTGGTCTCGGGAAGACCTTTTGGCACCAAACCGTGAGCAGCAAGCAGATCGAAGACTACATCAGCCGTCAGTCAGGCATGAATCTGAGCAAGGTGTTCGATCAGTACCTGCGCTCGACCAGGGTTCCGACGCTCGAGTACAAGCTCCAGGGGTCCAGGCTTTCCTATCGCTGGACCAATGTCGTCCGGGGCTTCGCGATGCCGGTCAAGGTGACGACGGCGCCAGGCAGATTCAACTGGATCAGGCCGACCGAAAAGTGGAAAACGACGACCGTCAAACTAAACCGGCCTGAGGACTTTCACGTCGACGAGAACTTCTACGTCGTCGCGAAGGATCTCCTCAGGCCGGCGACCGACTCTACTACCGTCCGTAAAGCCCTGTAATCCGCGCGGTAGCGAGCTTGTTCGCGTTCAGGTTGAAGCCGACGAACGCCGAAGTTGCATTCCCGGGCATGTCCAGCTTGTCGGTCTTGAGCGCGAACACCGTGATGTGATAGTGGTGTGGCTTGTCGCCCACCGGCGGGCACGGTCCACCGTAACCCTTCGTTCCAAAATCAGTGGGACCCTCAACGCTTCCGCTTGGAGCGTTGCGCCCATTTCCGGCGCCATCGGCGAGGGACGTCGTCGTAGCGGGAATGTTGTAAATGATCCAATGCCACCAGCCGCTGCCGGTCGGTGCGTCGGGATCGTACATGGTGACTGCGAACGACTTGGTACCCGCAGGCGCGTTCGACCACTGGAGCGCGGGCGACAGGTTCTGCCCGCTGCAGCCCATTCCGTTGTAAACGTGGGTCAACGCAATGCGGCCTTTGGAGTTCAGGTCGGGACTCTTCACGCCGAAACGACCTTTAGGCGCGGTCGCCGCCTTTGTCGTGGTCTTCGTCTTTCCCTTCGCCTGAGCGCCTGCGACCGATGCGATGCACAGCATCAAAGCCGTCAAAACGAGCGCGACCGATCGGGCCCGATGTGATTTCAGCATTATGTCTCTCCTCTGAATGACGGGAATTCCCTCTATCTCCACGCTGCGAGAATGAGTCCAGCGAGCATGAACGAAACGAGATTGTACATCGAGTCGATGAGCCACAGCTGCTTCGGCTTGAACGAAAATACTGCGGTGGCATAACTGGTCGGTGCGGCGAAGCCGAGCCAGGCCATGAACCCGAAGAAAGCGCCGTGCACCGCGCCAGTGGGCATGATGGAAGACATATGCGCCAGGATGTGCGCCATGACCAGGGCGATGATCAGCGCGCAGACGAACGCGCTGACGTACATGAGTGGCCTGTTGGCTGCCGCCGCCTGAGCTCGCTCCTGCTCCTCGGTCCTTCCCTGAAGCGCGATCCATTTCCTGGCGAACAGAAACGGGGAGTACCAGAGTCCGCCGAGTGCGAACATGACGATTGCCGCGACAAGAACTGCGAGGTAGTTGACCGCAGGGACAGGCATTGCAGAACCTCCGTCGGTTATGATGGCGGGTGAGCCTCGGAGAATCTACGCTCGACCGGCGAGCCCCGCTGCGGTGCAAATCAGTCGAATCGCTGCCTTGGCTGCTGCGCCATTTGTATCCGCGCCGGGGTCGTACGCAGACAGGGTGACGGCGGCGATCTGCATCTCCTCATTGATTTGCGAGATCGCGTACTCGACATCCTCGATCGTCAGGCCGCCAGGAACCGCGAAGCTGTTCGCGGACGCGACTCCCGCGTCGAGCACATCGAGATCGAGGTGAACGTACATCTTCTCAGCGCGTTGCCCGATCGAATGGAGAGTCTGGGCCAGATCCGACCGCAGCTTGCGCGGCTCGATGATGTCGACGCCTGATTCATCGAGCAGTGCGCCTTCGAGCGAGTCAATGTCACGAGTGCCGATCAGGCACACTCTGTCATCAGGGACTGGCTCGAACCCGGGTACCGTCGCCGCGAGCTGGGTCCAGCAGCGGCCGGTGATGATCGCGACGGCGGTTCCGTCCAGAAATCCGCTGGTAGTGGTTTCCGGAGTATTGAAGTCGCCGTGCGCGTCGAACCAGGCGACGCCAGTTGATTCAGTGCCAAGACCAGCGAGGGTTCCTACCGCGGTGTTGCAATTCCCCGCGAGAACTATTGGAAGGCGGTTTGATTCTCTGGCGGCACGAACCTCAGTGGCAAGCATTCGCATCAGCTCGAAGCTCGTCTGAATCTCGGCGCGCCACACGCCTTCGGGAATCTCCGCGATTTTCGTGTGAACGCGATGACCGGAATCGCGAAGTGCGCTCTCGAGGCCAGCGTCCAGGAGCGCCTCCGGGCCTGCTCCCATTCGGGCGCCACGATTGCCGGAGTCGTACGGAACAGCGAGGATCTGGATGTCCACGCCGGAAAGCTACTACTTGTAGATGTTCGGAAACTCTTTCTTCAGCGCCGCGACCTTTGGCTTGTCGTTGATGACGATGTAGAGCTGGTTCGGGTGCTGCTCCAGATAGTGCTGGTGGTAC
>CATPBD010000149.1 GCA_955652265.1 uncultured Gemmatimonadaceae bacterium
GCTCCCACATGCGGGAGCACATGGTTTTCACGGGGACGCCGCCGCGAAGCGCGAAGGAGCTAGCGCTCGCTCTGGAGGTACTTGGTGGGTCTCTGGACGCGTACACCGCGCGCGAGCACACATCGTATCAGGCCAAGGTCCTGGATGAGCACCTCGCGCAGGCCGCTGACGTGCTTGGTGATCTCATCTTCCGCCCGACTCTACGCGCCTCTGATCTTGCCCTCGAGAAGAAAGTCGTGCTCGAGGAAATCAACACCGTCGACGACACGCCCGACGATCTCGTCTTCGAGCTCCACAACGCCCAGATGTGGGGCAATCATCCCTACGGATTCCAGATTCTCGGCACGCGCGAGACCGTAGGCGCGCTCGGTCCGTCGGATCTTCGTGCTCTGCACTCGCGCGCCTATCATCCCGAGCAGATCGTGGTGGCGGCGGCAGGAAACGTCGAGCACGACGATTTGCTCGATACACTCGAGTCGACTGGCTGGGGCGCCGTGCCGCGCGGAGGGCTGCCACCACTCAAATCTCCGGCTCCAATCGTGCAGGCTCCCGCCGCCGTGCACTTCGAGCGGGAAACGGCGCAAACCCACATCGTAATCGGCAGCCAGGCATTCGCGCACAGCGATCCGCGGCGCTACGCGATGACCATGATCGGGATGCTCTTTGGCGGCGGAATGAGCTCACGTCTCTTTCAGCGAATTCGTGAAGAGCTCGGTCTCGCCTACTCGGTCTACTCGTTTCAGTCGTTCCACGAGGACGCCGGGATGCACGGCGTCTACGTCGGAACCACTCCCGAGAGCGCGAGGGCAGCGGTCGAGGCGATCAACGGCGAGATGGAAAAGCTCTCGGTGGAAGGACTGAGCGAGGAAGATCTCGTCGCTGGAAAAAGCCAGCTCAAGGGCCAGATTACGCTCTCGCTCGAGAGCGCGACGTCGAGGATGTATCGGGCCGCCGGAACGGAGCTATATAACGAGCCGTACCGGACGCTCGACGAGCTGCTCGCTCTCATCGATGCGATCGACGCGCAAACGGTGACCGATGTCTGCAAAACCTATTACGCGCCCGGGCGGCAGACGCTCGTGAGCCTGGGTCCCCGGGCGGCGGCGTGACCCGCGGTGCCTCAACTCTCAATTCGACTACTCTGAGATGAAGATCGGTGTTCCGAAGGAAATAAAGACAAACGAGAATCGCGTTGCCCTGGTGCCTGCTGGCGCGGAGGCGCTGGTCGCCAAGGGACACACCGTGATGATGGAGAAAGGTGCTGGCGAGGGGAGTGGGTTCCCCGACCAGGCCTACACCACGGTTGGCGCGAAGATAGGACCGAACGCCGATACGGTCTGGCGCGAAGCCGAGATGATCATGAAGGTGAAGGAGCCGATCGCTCCCGAGTGGCCGCGCATGAAGAAAGGGCAGGTGATCTTCACCTACTTCCATTTCGCGGCCGACAAGGATTTGACCCTCGCCCACCTCAAGAGCGGCGCGATTTGCATTGCCTATGAGACGGTGGAACTGCCAAATCGCGAGCTTCCGCTCCTAACTCCGATGTCCGAGGTCGCCGGACGCATGGCGGTGCAGGAAGGAGCCAAATACCTGGAAAAGCTCTACGGCGGGCGCGGCGTCCTTCTCGGAGGCGTTCCGGGTGTGGCACCTGCAAAGGTCGTCATCCTGGGTGGGGGCATCGTCGGAATCAACGCCGCCAAGATGGCCGCCGGGTTGGGCGCCAAGGTCACTGTCCTCGATCTTGATTTGGAGCGCCTGCGCTACCTCTCCGACGTCATGCCCGCCAACGTCACACTCATCTATTCCAATCGTCATAACATCCTGGAGCAGATCTCCACCGCGGATTTGGTCGTCGGGGCGGTTCTGATACCTGGAGCAGTCGCACCGAGACTCATTCGCCGTGAAGATCTGAAGACGATGCAGCCTGGAGCGGTTATCGTCGACGTGGCCATCGATCAAGGGGGCTGCGTCGAAACCATCAAGGCCACAACGCACGAGAACCCAACCTACGTCGTGGATGGAATCATCCACTACGGAGTCGCAAACATGCCTGGTGGTGTACCACGTACTTCGACGCTCGCGCTTACCAACGCGACGTTTCCATATGCGATGCAGCTGGCGAACAAAGGATGGAAGACGGCCCTGAAGGAAAATCCCGCTCTGAAAAAAGGACTCAACATCGTAGACGGAAAGGTGACATATCTCGCTGTCGCTGAAGCATTCGGCTTGCCGTTTACTCCACCCGATTCATATTTGAACTAATGCGATTTCCGTTCTGGAAGCCGGGCGCCCTCTTCCCGGCGAATGCGATCGCCGTCGACCTCGGCACCGCGAACACACTGATATACGTGAAGGGCGAGGGGATCGTGCTCAACGAGCCTTCGGTCGTCGCGCTCGATCGCGAAACGAAAAAGATCAAGGGGGTCGGCCTCGAGGCAAAGCGCATGCTCGGCCGCACACCCGAAGGCATAATTGCTGTGAGACCGATGAAGGACGGCGTCATCGCCGACTTCGACGTCACGGAGAAGATGCTGAGATATTTCTTGGCACTCATCATCGAGAACCACGTCTTTAAGGTGAAGCCACGTGTGATCGTCTGCGTTCCCTCCGGCATCACAGAGGTAGAGAAACGCGCGGTGCGCGACTCGGCCTTGGGCGCCGGCGCCAAGGAAGTGTTCATGGTCGCCGAGCCGATGGCTGCTGCAATCGGGGTCGGGCTTCCAGTCGAGACTCCGACGGGCAACATGATCATCGACATCGGCGGCGGCACGACCGAGATCGCCGTCATCGCGCTGTCGGGAATCGTGAGCGACACTTCGATTCGCACCGGCGGGGATGAGCTCGACATGGCAATCGTACAGTTCATGAGGAAGAACTACAATCTGCTCGTGGGTGAATCGACCGCCGAACAGGTGAAAATCCAGATCGGGTCGGCGGCGCCCGTCGGCGAAGAGAGGGAGATGGATGTGAAGGGCAGGGATCTCGTGTCGGGAATTCCGAAGACGGTTCGGGTGCATTCGTCGGAGATCCGCGACGCCGTGCAGGAGCCGATTCAACAAATCGTCGATGCGGTGCGCCGCGCGCTGGAAATCACTCCGCCCGAGCTCGCCGCCGACATCGTCGACCGCGGCATGGTGATGACAGGCGGTGGGGCTCTTATTCGCGGCCTCGATGTGCTCCTGTCGCAGGAAACCGGTCTGCCGATCCACGTCGACGAGGATCCTCTGACCTGTGTGGTGCGGGGTTGTGGCCGTATACTTGATGATGAGGCGAAATACTGGTCCGTCCTAGCGACTTGAGGTAAAAGTTGGCCCGCGCCATAATAAGCAACACTCGGCTCGATCTAATCGTTCTATCTACCTGCATCGTCCTGGCGCTCGCGGCGCGCGCTCTTCCGAACACCATGCGCGATCC
>CATPBD010000150.1 GCA_955652265.1 uncultured Gemmatimonadaceae bacterium
GATCTGCTCGACGGTGGACGGCTGCGCGTGCTGCCGCAACATCACCAGACCGATGGCGCATTCGCCGCGCGATTGCGCAGGGTAAGCTAGGTGAACTGGCGCGCGCTCCCTCGGCGTGCGTTCCCATATCTCATTGCTGCGGTCGGCGGATTTCTCATCGCCTACGTCGCGGTCTTCCTGTTCGCGTTTCCGGCCGAAGTTCTTCCGGACGACGGAATCCTGCCAAACGTAGTCGGCAAGACGTTTGAGAATGCTTCAGCAATCCTGCAGAAAGCAGGGTTCCCCGCGCAGCAGGGAGAGTCGCGATTCCACAAGAGCATCCCCGCCAACGTCGTGCTGCAGGAGGATCCACCCGCCGGCAGCAGACAGAAGCGTGGGACCAGCGTCGTCCTCGCCCTGAGCGCCGGCCAGAAATCCGCCGAAGTTCCGCTGACGACAAACATGTCGCAGCAGCAGGCGCGGATCGCGATCGAGAACACCGGACTCACGATGGGCAACGTCACCGAGCAGCTGGCCGATCAGCCGCGCGGCCTCGTGATCGCGTCGTCCCCGCCCGCGGGAACGAAAATGGATTTGCCGGGCAGCGTCGACATAGTTCTAAGCAAAGGACCAGCGACGGTTCAGATGCCTGATCTCTATGGCCGGAGCGTTGGAGAAGCGAGATCGATGATCGAGCAGCTCGGACTTCGAGTCGCTGGAGTCTCACGTGACACGAGCTCGCTCCAGCCGGAGAACAGCGTTATCAGGCAGCTTCCGGCCGCGGGCCAGACCATTGCGGCCGGAGGACCCGTGAGTCTTACCGTCTCGCACTTCCCTCCTCCGCCAGGGACCAAGATCGATACAGCGCCTCCGCCACTGTTCGAGTGATGAGCAGTCGGAGACTCCTCGGGGTAATTAGCGCATGAGCGTCCGCATTGCTCCGTCGATCCTTAGCGCGGATCTCGCCAAGCTCGCTGATGAAATCGCCATGGTCGAAGCCGGCGGCGCGGACTGGATTCACATCGATGTGATGGATGGCCGCTTCGTTCCGAATCTCACTTTCGGCGCAAAGGTGATCGAATCGGTGCGGAAGCTCACCAAGCTGTCACTCGACGTGCACCTGATGGTCGTCGAGCCGGAGAATTATTTCGAGAGCTTCGCGGAAGCGGGGGCGAATGGAATGTCGATTCATACGGAGGTGTCGCCCCATCTTCAACGACAGCTCAATCACATCCGCGAGCTGGGGTGCCGGGCCGGCGCGGTCGTGAACCCAGCGACACCGCTCACCGCGGTGAGCGAAGTGATTCCCGACCTCGACTTGCTACTTGTCATGACCGTAAATCCTGGTTTCGGCGGGCAAGGCTTCATCAAGGGCTCGGTCGACAAGGTTCGGCGCGCGCGGGAGATGCTGGCCGAAAATGGGAGCAAGGCCTTTCTCGAGGTGGACGGCGGTATCGACCGCAAAACAATCAAATCGGTGTGGGAGGCAGGCGCCGATACGTTCGTCGCCGGCAATGCGATTTTCGGAGCGAAGAACGCCAAGGCGGAGATCGGGGAGCTTCGCGCCCGCTGCACGGTACAGGTATGACAGTCCGGAAGCAGCTCGCCGTCGCATGCGTCGTCCTCGCTATTGTTGCGGCGATTGCATATGGCGCGACACGATACCTTCGAAAGGAGCTCTTCCCCGTCCAGCTCGGGAGCAAAGCGCCGGACTTCAAGGCGTTCACACTCGACTCGCTCCCGCGCGAAAGGCGACTCTCCGACTATCGCGGCAAAGTGCTGTTGATCAACGTATGGGCGACCTGGTGTCTGCCGTGCCGAGTCGAGATGCCAAGCATCGAAGCGCTCAACAAGGCGTACGCGGCGAAAGGCCTCAAGATCGTAGCGGTCAGCATCGACGACCCCGGCACCGACGCCACCATTCGTGCGTTCGTGAAACAGTACGGACTCACGTTCGACGTGCTGCACGATCCGCAGGGCACGATCTCGGATGCGTACGATGTCGGCGGTTACCCGGAAACGTTCATCGTTGGAAAGGACGGCGTGATCAGAAAGAAGCTGATGCAGGCGACCGATTGGAATTCGCCTGAAGCGCGTGCGCTCGTGGATAGGCTTCTCACCGAGCCGACCACCTCGTGACTGTCCGCATTTTCCTCGCAACGGAAACGAGACCCAGATGACGCGCATTCTCGGCATCGAGACTTCGTGCGACGAGACATCCGCCGCAGTTCTCGAAGGTGATGGAGACGACGTTGCACAAAAGTCGCTCGTCATTCTGTCGCAGGACATCCATCGGGTTTTTGGGGGCGTCGTCCCAGAGATAGCATCGCGCGCGCACTTGACCAGCATCGTCCCGGTTGTGGAGCGCGCGCTGGAAGAAGCTGAGACGAGCCTGGATGATCTTGACGCCGTTGCGGTTACCAATACGCCGGGACTCGTCGGCGCGCTGCTCGTCGGAGTGAGTTATGGCAAAGCGCTCGCCTTCTCGCACGATATCCCGCTCCTCGGCATCCACCACATGGAAGGGCATCTCTTCGCCGCGGCGCTCGAGCACAGAGACGCGGTACCACCCTTCACCGCGTTGCTCGTTTCCGGCGGACACACGCTTCTTCTCGACGTCGAAGCGTGGGGCAAGTACCGGCTGCTCGGAGCTACGCGCGACGACGCCGCGGGCGAAGCGTTCGACAAGGTTGCGAAGCTGCTCGGGCTTCCTTACCCGGGCGGTCGCTACGTCGAGCAGCTCGCCCGCGACGGAGATCCGAAGCGCTTTCACTTCTCCCGACCGATGCTCCGCAAGAACGCTTTGCCGGCGGACGAGGACTACTACGCGTTTTCGTTCAGCGGACTCAAGACCGCTGTGCTCAATGCAGTTCGTGCCTCGAAGAATATCGACGCCGACAAGGCCGACATTGCGCGCGCGTTTCAGGATTCACTGATCGACACACTGGTCGAAAAGACATCCCGCGCGGCGAATGCATTCTCCCGTCAGCGCGTCGTGCTGGGCGGTGGTGTCGCGTGCAATGGCACGCTTGCGGCTGCGATGCGCGCGCGGCTTGCACGGGACGGCGTAACGGTATTCACCCCGACACCACGGCTCGCCACCGATAACGCGGCGATGATTGCTCGTGCTGGATTCTTCAGGTTCGAGCAGGGGGAGCGCGCAGGCCTCGATCTCAATGCCTACGCGAGCCGCCCTATCCCGGGACTCGTAGCAGCCTAAATTTCAAACTCAATGCAGACAATCTTCGCATCAATAGTCCATCAGCCGCTCTCTTATGATGTCGGCCCGCTCCAGCTCACTGGGTTTGGGCTCGCCGTCCTCATGGCGTTCGTCGTCGCCCAAATCATCACTCAGCGCGAGTTGGCACGCCGCGGTCACGACCCTGAGCCCGTCGGCGACATCGTCTTCGCCGCCGTCATCGGTGGACTACTCGGCGGGAAGATCTACTACGCCATCCTGATGCACGACTCGAGCGCCCTGTTCAGCCGGGCCGGTTTCGTGTTCTGGGGCGGATTGATTGGCGGAATGCTGGCGTCCTACCTGGTTATCCATCGAAAGCATCTGAGCTTCACGCGCATCAGCGACGTCGCAGGCATCGCGCTCGCGGCGGGATATTCGATTGGGCGCACCGGCTGCTGGGCGGTCGGCGACGACTACGGCCGCCCCTGGAACGGGCCGTGGGCGGTGAGCTTTCCCAACGGAGCACCGCCTTCGACCGTCGCCAACATGAGTCAGCTCTTCCATATTCCGGCGCCACCGGGCGCGTCACCGAATCAGGTCTTATCGGTACACCCGACACAGCTTTACGAAGTGGTCCTTGGCTTCGTGATGTTCCTCATCCTCTGGCGCTTCCGCGATCACAAGCACGCGGAAGGCTGGCTGTTCGGATTGTACTGCGTGCTGGCAGGCGTCGAGCGATTCATCATCGAGTTCGTGCGCGCCAAGGACGATCGTTTTTTCATGGGCACTTTCACGATGGCGCAGGTAATCGCACTCCTGTTCGCGATCGGCGGAGCTATCTGGATGTACATGCGCCGGAATCCGGGCCCCGATGCGCCGGGTATCTACGCGGTGCCGATCGAAAGACCACGGCCTCCAGCCCGCGAAGCCGCCGTAGTGTAGCGCTCAGTGGATGCGATAGCAGCGTGTAGCGCTATCGCACGCTTTTCATTTTTTCTCCGGGACGAGCCTCAAGCTCGTCCCCCACGGGTCGGTCAGAACCCACTCGCCGTTCTCGGGTTTCGCCTCGTAGCGCGCGGCCATCACATTCTTTGCGGCTTCATCGGCGTCCTTTTTCGTCGGAACGACGATCTCCCACTCGAGCAGCCGCGCATCTGCGTCCGTCGCACGCGGAGCCCCTTTCGCCCAGGTGTTGGTGCCGAGGTGATGGTGATAGCCTCCGGCCGACATGAAGAGCGCGCCAGGATAGCTCCACACGACCTTGTCGAAGCCAAGCGCGTCGTGATAGAACGCCTCGGCCTTGTCGATGTCGTCGACGTAGAGATGCACGTGGCCGAGCAAAGTTCCCGGGGGCATTCCGGTCCAATGCTCGCCGCGAGCTGATCGCACCAGATCATCGACATCGAGATGGTTGGTCGTCATGAAAAGCTGACGCTCGTCGTAGCGCCACGCATCGCGTGGCCTGTCCGCGTACACCTCGATGCCGAGACCGTCAGGATCGGTGAGGTACACCGCCTCGCTGACGAAATGATCCGACATTCCGGCGTACACGCCTGCCTCAGCGAGATGAGCGACGAAGCGTCCGAGCGACGCGCGATCCGGAAGCAGGATCGCAAAGTGATACAGCCCGAGCAATCCGCGGCGGGGAACTGGTCTCGCACTTCGCAGCTGCCGGAGATGAACGATCTCACGATCAGCGCCGTGGGGACCGAGACTCACCGAGTCAGCGCTGCGCATGATGACGCGCATGCCGAGAACTTTTTCGTAGAAGAGGAGAGACCGGTCGAGGTCGGCCACCTGCAAGCGAACTCTGCCGAGGTGTGTCGACTCAGGAAGCCGATAGCCCTTGGGACGAATACCCATTTGGACGCCGAATGTCGCAGTCATCTCATTCGTTGTCATCTCCACCCCCCTCTTCCTGGCGCAACAGTTCAGCGGCAAACGCTACGCCTCTGCGGTTCCGCCTTCCTGCTTGTGCCCGGGCCAGAAAGTTTTGATCGTCGCGAAGACGAGCAGTAGGATGAGTATTCCCTGCGCGGTGAGCGTCTCCACACTTGGATAGATGCCCATCGCCTCGATATGCGGCGCACCTGGAA
>CATPBD010000151.1 GCA_955652265.1 uncultured Gemmatimonadaceae bacterium
CAACCCTCGGCGAACTCGAGCGACGATCCACAATCCGGACATGTGCCGATGAACGACTCGCTGCGATTCACTGCATCGAACCCGAATTGCGGCTGACCGATCTCGCCCGCATTGGCAGTCGACGAAGGCCGGGGCTGCGCAACCTCAATCGGTGAAACTGGCGTCGGTGCTGTTCCGAGCAGATCCTGCTGGATGCCACCTTTCTCGCGCATCCACTTCTCGAGCGCAATACCTATTGCATCGGGAACGGACAGCACCTTGTTCGGCCCGAGTCCGATCGCCTTGTCCGACGCAATTCCGCGGAGCTGGCGGTGCACTTCGCGAATGGGGATCCCCGATCTCAACGCCAGGGAAATCAGGCGTCCCATCGCTTCGGCGTCGGCCATGGCTGCGCCGCCGGCCTTACCGAGATTGATGAAGACCTCGAAAGGCTGACCGCGATCGTCCTCGGTGATGTTGAGGAACATCGTGCCGAGCGGTGTCTCGATGCGAGTGGTGATTCCGCGAAGAGTGTCAGGCCGGGCACGCTTGGCGCGGCGCTGGAGGTTCTCCGCTTCAGCATCGAACAGCGCCTGCTTCAGCCTCGTGTTCTCGGTCTCCAGCTCCGCGATGGTGCCGTGCAGCTCACCTCTTTCAGCTCGGGCGTCGGCTTTGCCGTCGCGGTCCGCCTTCGCCTGCTCCGTGGCTCCGGTCGACAGAACCTGATTGTCGCGCGAGCCGTCGCGGTACACGGTGACTCCCTTGCACTTGAGTGCGTAAGCGAGCTCATAGATCGCTCTCACATCCTGCGGAGTGGCCGCGTGCGGGAAGTTGGTCGTCTTGGAGATCGCGGAATCACAATTCTCCTGGAAGGCGGCCTGCATGCGAACGTGCCACTCGGGCGTGATGTCGTGCGCCGTCACAAAGACGCGCTGCCATTGCTGCGGCACTTCGTCGAAGTGGATGTGTCCTTCCTTGGCGATCTTCTCCATCAGCTCTTCGGAATACCAACCCTCTTTCCTGGCGATTGCAACGAAATCCTCGTTCACGTCGGGCATCAGCGCGCCAGCCTGGTTGCGCATGAATGCGACGGCGAAGAGCGGCTCGATGCCCGACGAGCAGCCAGCGATGATGGAGATCGTGCCGGTGGGCGCGATCGTGTTGACGTTGCAGTTGCGCACCATCTGCATCGGGCGAATGCGATTTCGCCTGGCGTCGCGCGCGCAGGTCTCGTCGGGCCCCCAGATGGAGCGCGCCCATTCGGGGAATGGACCGCGCTCGTTGGCCAGACGCTCGCTCTCACGCTTCGACTCGACGTCTACGAACTTCTGGAGCTGACGTCCGAATTCGACGCCCTCGACACTGTTATAGGCGATGCCGAGTCGAACGAGCGCGTCGGCAAATCCCATGATGCCAAAACCAATCCGGCGGATTCTCTTCGAAAGCGCGTCGATCTCGGGCAGCGGGTATTTGTTGACGTCGATGATGTTGTCGAGGAAGTGAACCGAGAGATGGATGTCGCGCTTCATCGCGTTCCAATCCATCTCGCCGTCTCTCACATAGTAGCCGACGTTGAGCGAGCCAAGATTGCACACATCGTATGGAAGGAGCGGCTGCTCTCCGCACGGATTGGTTGCTTCGTACTGTCCGACGTGCGGCACCGGGTTGTGGCGGTTCGCTTCGTCGATGAAAAAGCAGCCGGGCTCACCCGTGCGCCAGGCGCCATCGATCATCTTTTCCCAGACGGCGCGCGCGTCGAGCTGCCCCGTCACCTTGCCGTTTGAAGGATCGACGAGATCGTAATTCGTGCCCGCCTTCACCGCGTCCATGAATTTGTCGGTGACGGCGACGGAGATATTGAAGTTGGTTATCTGCGTCAGATCTTCTTTGCAGGTGATGAAATCGAGAATGTCGGGATGATCGACGCGTAGAATGCCCATGTTGGCGCCGCGACGCGTGCCGCCCTGCTTCACGGCGTCGGTGGATGCGTCGTAGAGCTTCATGAAGGAGACCGGACCCGACGCAACGCCAGTGGTCGAGCGGACCATCGAGCCTTTGCCGCGCAGCTTCGAGAAGCCGAAGCCTGTGCCGCCACCCGATTGATGGATCAGAGCCATCGACCGCAAAGTGTCGTAGATCCCATCCCGTCCGTTCGAGAGCGCGTCCTCGACGGGAAGAACGAAGCAGGCGGAGAGCTGACCAAGAGGACGGCCCGCGTTCATCAAGGTTGGAGAGTTTGGCTCGAAACGACGCTCGACCATGAGCCGGTAGAAATCGCTCGCCATTTCGGAGACCTCGCCGTCGCTCGCTCCGTAGCGACGATCGGCTTCGGCGACGGTGCCGGCCACCCGCCAGAACATGTCTTCCGGCTGCTCCATAGGCGTGCCCGTGGCGTCCTTGATCAGGTATCGCTTCCCGATCACGGTTCGCGCATTGTCATTGAGCTGGGCTTCGCCCTGTGGGGGCACGGCTGGTATGGGCATTAGTTACAACTCTCCGCAGGATAAAAGGGTTGTCAAGAACTAGACGATGGAGCCACGACTTCACGCTTGGGCATCGGGTAATTCCGACGCGGGCACGGAAGGTACCCGTATTCGTGAGTCCGCACCAGTCTGCAGTTATCTTGTGTTCCGACAATGACTTACATAATCCACATCACGAATAAAGATTTGGCCCCCGATTGTCCACTTGGTGTTCGATCGGAGCACCTTCGCTCTGTGTCGCACGGCGCGAGCCGGAGGCATCATTGGCGACCAATTATTCGCTCTCTCTAAGTACACCAGAGGCTTGGCTTTAGATCGCTGCCGGGAGGTTTTCTTGCGTGCCGCCGCTCGGCGGTTACCGCACCCAGCGGGATCGCTCGGCGGGACGGAGGCTAGGGTGGCGTGCGCAAGTTGCCTGGACCCACGACGCCGGCTTGTCGGAATGAGAGCGGCAGGAAGCTTCGTCTCCCTCGATTCGCAGACGTCAGAAAGATGCTCCGAAAGTCCCGTACAAACTCGCACTCCGCGCTCGAAGTTCGTCGCGATTCGCGAGCGGAAATGCCACTCCGAGCCGCACCC
>CATPBD010000152.1 GCA_955652265.1 uncultured Gemmatimonadaceae bacterium
CTCTCGCTTCCGCGGAGTCCATGAATTCTTGGTGCGGCAGAATAACCGCAATCAGCGGGGGATGATCCTGCCCACGTAAAAGTCCCCGAACTCGGCGTACTTAGCGCTCACCTCGTCGAATCGCATGTCGGTGACGAGCTTTTTGAACTCCAGCGGATCCTTTGCGAAGAGCGTTACGCCCCACTCCCAGGCGTCCAGTCCAATGGCACCGGTGATGATCTGCTGAACTTTTCCGGCATAACGCCGACCCGTAATTCCGTGCGCCTGCATGAGACGGCTCCGCTCATCGAGCGAAAGCGTGTACCAGTTTTGCGACTCGCCGCGCCGCTTCGACATTGGGTAGAAGCAGACATACTGCATGTCTGCGGGCAGTTCCGGATACAGCCTGCGGCTCACGTGTGCGCTCGCCCGTTCCCTTTCCGACCGGTCACTGAGCGCCCGGGAGTAGGCCTCGTCCCCCACTTTTCCACCTCGCGCTTCGGCATCGCGCGCGAGCTCGGCGGTGATGTGGTAAAGCCCGGCCTCGGCGACACTGAGGAAGGCGTACACCGGCTGTAGAACACGCCCCAGAGTTGTCTGAGCCAAAGTCATCTGCGCCGCACCGATCTCGTCGAGCGACGCACGAAAGTGAATCACCATGAGATCGGCGGTGGATCCGATCAGCGCGACGAAGCAGCTCCATCCGGCCGCAGGTGCCGCAGCCCGTTTGCGATTCGATCTCGAAGTGACGGAGCGCGCCGGTGGGCTGCCGAGCTTTCCCCTCGCGGTCTCGAGCATCCGATCCAGCTCGCGGGGCGCTAGACGCTCTCTACTTATTCGAAATATCTGGTGCAGCGCATACCATCCCTCCAGAGTCGCTGGCGGATTCGAGGTGACCGATGTCGTCATGATGTAAAACTACGGGCGCGATGGCGCGCAGTACTAGCGTTCCACGACCTGCGCGTGGCCAGCATCGGCTTGGTGGCTTTCTGACAGCCTATAGTTCCGGCCTCTGATCGCGACGAGGAGAGTCGGCACGACGTACAGGGTGATCGGCGTCGAGAGCGCCAGCCCGCCGATTACGGCGAGAGCGAGCGGCCGCTGCATCTCGCTGCCCGCCCCGAGTCCCAGTGACAGCGGAAGCAGCCCGAAAAGCGTGCATAGCGTAGTCATGAGAATTGGACGCAGTCTCACGCCGGCCGCTTCGATGATCCCCTGCTCGAGCGGAATGTCCGCGGTCTGCATCCGATGTCGGGTAAAGTCGAGCAGAATGATTCCATTCTTTACGATCAGTCCCACCAGAAGGATGAGTCCCATGAACGACGACACATTGAGCGGTGTACCTGTGAGGAGCAGCAGACCCATCGCGCCCACGAAGGATAGCGGTGCGGCCAATAGGACGACGAAGGGCTCGATGAACGATTGGAATTGCAGCACCATGATGGTGACCACGCAGGCTATCGCCAGGCCAAGCACCATTAGAAATCCGCGAAAAGCTTCCTGCTGGCTCGCGTACTGCCCGCCGAGCTCGATTCGCACTCCCGGCGGGGGCTTCTGAGCGCTCAGCACCTGTTGCACATCCGTGATGATGCCGCCAAGCGATCTTCCACTCACATCAGCTGTTATTGCGATCATCTGCTGTTGGTCCTCCCGCAGCAGCTCAGCCCGTGTCTCTCCGGGCTGAAAGGTCGCGAGGGTGCCCAGCGGCACTGGCGCTCCAGTCCGCGGGGAGAAAATCGGTAACGCGCGCAACTGGGTTGGATTGTAGCGCACGCTATCGGGCGCTCGCACCCGGACGCCGATCGCACGGTCAGACAGCCGTATTTCACCGGCCGGCGCACCGAGCAGTGCACCAGTCGCCGAGGTAGCGACTTGTTCCGGAGTGAGCCCGACTCTGTTGGCCTCCGCCTCGCTCACTCGCATCGCCAACTCCGCGCTCGGCTCGCTGACGCCGTTGAATAGATCGACGAGACCAGGAATAGCGGTGAGCTTCGGTTCCAGCGTCGTTGCGTATTTCTCGAGCTGATTCAGATCCGAGCCGTACAGTTTGATCTCGACGGGACGCGCTGACCCGGCGAGGTCGTTGATGACATCGGACAGAATTTGCACGAAATCGATGTGTAGCCGAGGCACCGCTGTCGCAACCCTGACGCGCACGTCATCGATCACTTCGAAAATGGATCTTGTGCGCTGTCCTTGTGGCTTGAGCCGCGCAACCATGTCGCCTCTGTTCTGCTCGGTGGCGAACAACCCCAGCTCCGCGCCCGTGCGCCGCGAGGTCGAGACGATTTCAGGTGTCTGCGCCAGGATCTTCTCAACGATGTGAACTTCGCGATCCGTCTCCGAGAGGGCGGTCCCGCCCGGCGTGAAGTAATCGAGGACAAAAGCGCCTTCGTCCATCAGCGGCAGAAACCCGGTACCTACGAAATGTTGTGCAAGGACTCCAGCCACGATAAGAATTCCGCCAGCAACCAGCATGCGGCGCGGATGGTGAAGCACTCGCTCCAGTGAGCGTTGGTAACGCACTGAGAGGGCGTCCAGCGACTCGCTGATTCGTTGGAGCACACCGCGTCGCTGCCCAGCGTTCGGAGCAGCCTTGGTCCCCTCGAGTTCGGCGTCGGACTCCGTCAGGAACTGGTCCGCCATCAGCGGGATGATGGAAAGCGCAAGAAACAGTGAGACCATCACCGCGATGGTCAGGGTGATCGACAGCGCGGCGAAGAACTGCCCCACGACACCGGTCAGCAATCGAAGCGGGAGAAACACCACGACCGTCGTGAGCGTCGACGTCGTCACCGGCCAGATCAACTCGTGCACCGCCTGCCTGATCGCCTCGTGCCGATTTGGATTGATTCGCAGATGCCTGACGATGTTTTCGGTGATCACCACGGAATCGTCAATCACGAGCCCGATCGCGATTGCCATTGCTCCCAGCGTCATGAGATTGAACGTCTGCCCAACCGTGTACATCGCGAACACGCTGATCGCGAGCGTGAGGGGAATCGACGAAGCACTGATCGCCGTGATCCGCGCATGGTGGAGAAACAGGAGGAGAATGATCACCGCCAGAATGGCGCCGATGATCATGGCGTCCCGAACGGACGCCATGGCGTCCCGAACGAGCGCGCCCTGATCGTATACGGGCTTGAGCACAGCGCCCGGCGGCAGCGACTGTCTCATACTTGCCGCCAGGGTTGCCACGCTGTCGACGATCGCGAGCGTGTTCCCGCCTGGCTGCCGTGTGATGTTCAGGAGAGCTGCCGGTTTGCCGTCACCTGAAATGATCATCGTGTGATCCACGCTGCCGAGCGTCACCGTGGCGACATCGCGCACTCGCAGGCCCTTTCCGATCACGACGGCTCCAATATCATCGGGCGTGTGGGCTTCCATCGCGCTTACGATGAGATACTGCCTGTAATCCTGAGCCACTCTTCCGACCGCGCTTACACCCGTCGACTGGCGGATGGCGGTGGCAAGGTCGTCGTAGGTGAGCCGCTGGGAACCGAGGCGCGCCGGATCGGCGACGACCTCCACTTCGCGGATATCGCTGCCCTGCACATCCACTCGCCCCACTCCCGGCACGCGCGCGATCAGCGGCTTCAGCTGGTACCGTGCGACGTCGTAAAGAGTGCCCGGGTCGCCACCCTCCAGATTGTACGAGAGAATCGGGAACAACGAGGGCGTCATTCGCTCGACATCGATTGTGAGCTCGGGCGGCAGCTGGCCACGCACCTGATTGACTCGCGCCTGCACCTGCTGCAGGGCATAGATCATGTCGGCGTTTGCGGCAAAAGTGATCGCGATCTCAGCGCCACCGCGAATGGACCGCGAGCGAACGCGGATCACGCCCGGCACTATGCTGATAGCCTCTTCTATCGGCCGCGTAACGCTGAACACCATTTGGCGGGCATCGAGCGCGGAACCTTCCGCCACAACGAGGACTCGCGGGAATGCAAGCTCCGGATATATCGCCGAGGGCAATCGAAGCGCGGCGAAGATTCCGGCCACGCTGAGGAGGCCTACGAGGAGGTAAATGAAGCGCCGCTGTGCGGCGAGCAGGTCGAAGAGCGAGCGCACTTATTTTGTGGAATTTACCTTGGCACTGTCTTCGACTCCGTAGGCTCCCTCCGTCACGACTCGCTCGCCACCCGACAATCCGCTCGTAATCTCGGCGACGATATCTGTGCGACGCCCCACCGTGACCGCGCGGGAGAGGGCGATGTTGGCCGAGTTGACTACGAAGACCTTGAATCCGTCTCCCACCGGGACGAGCGCCGCGATTGGCACTGTAACAGCCCGTGGCTTGGTGCCCATGCTGATTTGTCCGAAAATGGTTTCGCCGATGCGCAGCGCACGGGCGCCCGGCGGCGCCTGAGCTCGAACCTCCACGCTTCTCGTGGCGGAGTCCACTGTGCCCCCAACCGATATTACTCGCCCGATTCCGAGAGCCTCGCCGCCGGCGTTCGCGCCCGCACTCAACGTTACAGCGGCTCCAGGCGCCATGTGTGCCGCATCAGAGGGAGGCACGCTGAATACGATGTCGAGCGCGCTGAGGTCGGCTATTTCCACGAGCGGCTGATTGACGTCGGCGGAAGCGCCAATCGAGGCATTGAGTTTCGTTATGACCCCGGAGATTGGCGCACGCACGACGGCAAGTTGAGCGGTCCGGCGAGCGTTGATCGCCGCCGCTCTCGCCTGAGCGAGAGCCGTCGCCGCCGCCTCCGCGTCTTTCGTGGGAACGATGCCCGCATCGGCAAGCCTGCGCGTCCGTTCATATGCGCGCTCCGCCGCAAGGAGCGCTGCTTCGGCGCTCTGAGCCGCCGTGATGAAAGGCGTTTGCTCGAACGCGACGAGAGCGGTTCCCGCATTGACGTGCTGACCAGGCGACACGAGCACGGACGCGATGCGCGCTGGCGCCGGCGCACTCAGAGAAGCAAAGTGGCCGCTTCGGGCGCTGACTGTCCCGATCGAACCGACCTTCTCCTCGAAAGCTTGAACAGTCGCGATCGCGGTCTTGACTTGAACGACCGCGGTCGGATCAGCGGCAGCATCGCTCGACTTCCGATGACACGCGGCGGCCGCGAGCACAACAACGAAGAGCAGCCCGAAAATCCTCATCTCCGAGGCGCTGTTAGAGCGTATAGTCGAAGCGTAGCCGTAGCTATCCAGGCGTCCGCAAGATCGTTGACGTACTGAGAGAGAATGTCGCGCGCATTTCGCTGGGCTTCCAGGACCGTTGCCAACGCCTGCGCTCCTTCCCGATATGCTACTAGTGACATCGCAGCGATCCGATTTGCGCTTTCTACGAGAAGCCGGTCGCGTTGAAGTTTTTCCACGGCGACGCCACGCTGGCGCGCCGCCCTCCCAATTGTAGCCTGCGTCTGGAAGAGCGCGAGCGCGAGCTCAGCGCGTGCCCTCTCTCTCTCGGCTTCGGCTTGGGCAATCGGCCCGCGATTGCGATTCAGCAGCGGCAAAGGAATCGAGAATCCAAACGTTGGAAGAAGTCCAGGTGTTGCCGGGTCCCCCCACTCCACACCTCCCTGCAGGCTGAACGGTGTGAACCTGCTGCGCCTCTGGACTCTCACCGACAGGTCGGCTGCGGCAAGCGACTGCTGCGCCGCTGCGACGGGTAGCGTGAAGGCAGGTATCGCGTCTGGGGGTGGCGAGGGAGGTGGAAGAGTCAGAGAATCGGATGGTGTCACCGCGATCCGATTGGTATCCATACCCATTACGGATTGGAGGTCGAAGACGCTGGAGATCAGTGAAACCGAGTCAGCTGCGGCCAGATTCGCCGCCTGCCCTGCGTTCACGGTCGCCAGCAATACGTCCAGCTCGCTCGCGTCTCCCGCGTTGCGCCTGATAACTGCCATACGTCGCAGGCTATCGGCATCCCGAGCGTTCCGCCTCGACAGCTTGACGCGCTCGAGTGCGGCCAGAGCGCGGGTGTATGTGGTATCTGCGTCAAGCGCCGCCGCCGCGCGCTCGAATTCGAACCGGTATTGGCTCGCAAGTCTCGTCGCCTCGGCCGCGCGGATTCGAGCGCCTCGGACGCCGGCGAGGTCCAGCGGGAGATCGAGGATTACGTGATACTTGGGCGCCGCTCCGGAGTAGGTAGAGGCGAGGGCCGGATTGTCCCGGCTCCGAGCCGTGATCAGCTGCGCGGCGCCGACAAGCGTATCCGCGCGCGCGACGGCGGCGCGCGCGCCACGAAAGACAGCGATGTCGATCGCCTGCTGACGACTGACTGGCTGTTGGCTATGTAAACCGGCGGGCAACATCGGCGCGAGCAGAACGAGTGCTCGAAATGACTTGCGTATCAAAGTCTCGTAGCGGCGGAAAAGACGAGCCGGGTGAGCGCAAAGCCCATTCCATGCTTTGTGTTCACCCGGCGTGGGTCTCCGAATTCAACGGCGGGCATGGCCCGCGTCGTTACTTCTTCGCTTTCTTTTCCTTGGCTTCCGCTGCGGCTTCCTTCTTCTCGGACTTCGGGGTCTCGTGCTCGCGCGCGACGACGGAACCATCGATCGCATTCACGTTCACTTCCTCGATGCCCGTCTTACCCGGGACGGTGATATCGATCGAGTAAATGAGCTTGCCATTCTCGCGCTCGAGCTCGCTGGACTTGACCGTTCCGGTGGGAACTTCCTTGAGTGCGGTCGCGCGGGCGGTCTCGTCGGAGATCTTGGCTTCCTTCTGGAGAGCAGCCTGACTCTCTTCCTTCTTCACCGTCTTGTGACGTTTGGCAACGGTGCCGGTCTTGACGGTACTCTTCGCTACTTTGCTGGTACCCTGCGCGCCAGCGACGCTCGTGGTAGCGGCGATTGCCACTGCCAAGGCGATGACTTTGAACATGAGCCCTCCTCCATATTGTTTGATCGTGCAGCCCGCGCCGGTCGCGGGAAGTTTTTCTGCGGTAACCGTTAATGATACCCAATCTAGCTGTCGTCATCATTACAGGAGCCCATTAAGGATAGCGCCTGGGGACGCCGATCGACGCCGAGATATGTAGATTGGCGCTGATGCGAGTTCTTCTGGTAGAGGACGACCCCGGCCTCGCGGCCATCGTCAAGACCGGTTTCGCCGAGCACGGTGTTCAGGTGGTGACTGTGCCTGGCTACGCCGACGGGAAGATGAAAGCCACGCTCGCCAGCTTCGACGTGCTCATCCTGGACGTCATGCTGCCCGGCGGCAGCGGATTTGACCTCTGCCGCGAGCTCAGAGCGCGCGAAATCGGAACACCAATTCTGATGCTCACCGCGCGCGACACCGTGGACGATCGGGTGGCAGGACTCGAGGTCGGCGCGGACGACTACCTAACCAAGCCTTTTGCGTTTCGCGAGCTGCTGGCAAGAGTGCGCGCGCTCGGAAGAAGGCGCGGAGCTCCGCTTCCAGAGACCCTGCACGTCGCCGATCTGGAAGTCGATCTGGACGCGCAGCGAGTGCGGCGCGCCGGCAAATCGATTGAGCTGACCGCCAAGGAGTTTGCGCTGCTCGAGTTTTTTGTCTTGCACCGCGGGCAGGTTGTCGATCGCGCGGCGATTACCGCCCACGTTTGGGATGAGAATCACGACCCGTTCACGAACGTGCTCGAGGTACTGGTGAGGCGTTTGCGGCGGAAGATCGACGACGAGTACCCCGCCAAGTTGATTCAGACGGTGAGAGGCGCCGGATACCGCTTTGGTGACTGAGGCGAGCTCCTCGCGCGCAGGCATCCAGCGGCTGGTGCGCCTGCGAATGCGTCTCACCATCTGGTACGTAGCGACGTTCGGCCTCATCATCCTGCTCCTCGGCGCAGGTCTGTTCGCGGTGATTCGGTATCAGCTGTCGCAGCAGCTCGACGATTCACTTCAAAGCGCGACAGAGGAGCTCGTTCGCGCCGCGAGAATCAGGGAAGTCGAGGCAGCGGGTGCGCGAGGCCGCGTCATCGACGCGGTCGACGAGCTGAACATACCGGATCGGATTCTGTATCTGCTCGACACGCGTGGAAATCCGGTGAAGCCGGACACCGCGGCTGATTGGATTCGAGCCGCGGCCCGCCAGGCCGCGAAAGGCGGTCAGACAACCGCTCAGCGCGATACTCAAGACGACGTAACGTTGAGACTCCACGCGTTGCGGTTCAAGCTCGCCTCAGGTCGCGAGCTGGTGGCGGTCGCGGTCGCCGACCGCATCGAGCTCGAGGACCGCTACGCCGACCTCATCGCCGCCTTTGCCGGCGCTTCCTTCGCCGCCCTCGTCCTCGTCGCCGCCGGCGGATTCCTGCTCGTGCGCAAATCCACGGCACCGATCGAGCGCTCGGTGTTATTCATGCGACGCTTCATGGCCGACGCCGCCCACGAATTGAGGACACCGATCACCGTGCTGCGAACACGGGCGGAAGTCGCCCTGCAACAGCCCAGGGAAGCGGCCAACTATGTATCGGTGTTGCGGAGCGTCGAAGCGGAGGCGCGGCGGCTGGGCGGGATAGTGGATAGTCTCCTCGTTCTCGCGCGCGCAGACTCCGGCGAGCGACAGTTCGAGCGCGAACGCTTCTTCCTCGACGATGTGGCAATCGATGCTGCCGGCGCAGCGCGCGTCGTCGCCCGACAGAAAGGTGTTGAGGTGACCGTGGAGGAATTCGAGGAAGCCGCAGTGGTCGGCGATCCCTCGCTCGTCCGCCAACTAATCATGATTCTTCTCGACAACGCGGTGAAGTTCACGGACAGCGGTGGTGAAGTCCGTGTGCGCGTGTCGATGCTACAGGGCGCACCGACATTCATCGTCGAGGATACGGGCATTGGGATCAAGCCGGAGGAGCGTTCTCGCGTATTTCAGAGATTCTTTCGCGGCGAGACCGCAAGGAGCAGAACTGATGGCGCCGGACTGGGCCTTTCCATCGCGAGCTGGATCGCACGAGAGCATGGCGCGGAGATTTCGTTGACGTCGGAGCCCGGCGGCGGCACCAGGGTTCTGTTAATTTTCCCCCGTGCAGTCGCCGGGGTGTCATCCTAGCGACAGGTCATTCGTCTACAGTTCGTAGACGATTCCCCCTGCATCAAGCGAGGCCAGTGCCAGCTCCGAACTTACGCCGATTCGCCCGATATCGATGGCCGCTGTTGATCACCCTGGCAGTAGTAGCGACAGCGGCTTTTTCATTGTCGCCTCTTGTGGACCTTGCGCAGCTTCAGTCATCGCCCGCCGCAAGTCTCAAAACCCCCCTCCTCTACGACATTCTCGCGCCCGCATCGAACATCCTCGATGCGCTCACATTGCTCTCGCCCGCGCAGTACTGGGCGACCTTCGCGCTTTGTCTGGCGGTTTTTTTCGCACCCGGGATAGTCCGCGATTTTCGGAGAGGCGCTTTCAGCCTAGTGGATACGACCTTCTCGAGCTTGCGGTTCATCGGTGGAACAGTGGCAATTGTCGGGATCATGGTCGTAGTCTGGAGGCCGATGGCCTCACTCAGCCTCAATGATCCGGATTTCATCGCGGTGGACTTTCACAGCCATACGTCCGCATCACACGATGGACGACCGGGCTTCGATGCGGAAAGAAATCGCGAGTGGCACCGGAGCTCCGGATTCAACGCGGCGTACATCACCGATCACCGCACATTTGATGGAGCCCTCAGCGCCGCCGAGCGGAACCCAACCTTTGCTGGCGCAGGAACAACTCTTCTTCTGGGAGTCGAGCTCCGGGACGGCGACGAGCATCCGATCCTGATCGGGGTGGATCCCACACGGATGAAGATCACGTCCCCCGACTGGCAAGGAGCAGCAGTGGAGGCCGATGGTGGCTCGGTTCCACCAATTCTGCTTCTCACGCTCCCGGGTAACATTGTGCGCGTGCCGGTCAACGAGTACACGGGTGCAATTCGCCTGGGTGGAATCGAGAGTTCGGACGGTTCGCCGCGGGGAATGGCGCAGACGGCCAGGGACAGAAAGGGCATCGTCGCCCTGGCTGACCGGCTTCACCTAGCCCTGATTGCCGGATCAGACAATCACGGGTGGGGACGAACGGCACCCGCGTGGAGCGTGTTGCGGATCCCCGGATGGCGTAAAATGACTCCGCCATCTCTCGACATCGCAATTCGTCGCACGATCCTGGAGCGCGTCCCGGGCACAGCTCAGGTGATCGCGCGCAGGACCGTACCCTCGCCCTCCGGCCGGGTAGAAGCGGCCCTGGGCGGTGTTGCGGTCGGTTTCTTGATGCTCCGCACCATGAATCTGCGAGACCGGGTTTCCTGGATCGTATGGAGCTGGGCTGGGGGATTTTTGTCGTTGGTCCGCGCGCGACGAAATCGCAGACGACTTCGCATTCGGATTAGGGAAAACATGAAAAAGAGAGTCCGGCGTCCTGTGATCGATGCGGCGGCCATGCAAACCGCGTCGTGACGAATGTCGAGTCTGGCACTGTCGCACACACCTACCGTTTGCGAGAGTGGCTCAAGAAACTCCTCACGTATTGGACGCTCATCGCGATCGTCTCAGCGTTCGCGCTCCTCGTATTTGCCGATGTCGGCGAAGATGTCGCGGACAAATCGACCGGACCGTTCGACAACGCCGTGCGCACCTGGTTCGTATCGCACCAGAACCCTATCCTCTACAAGATCGCCTACATAATTACGTTGATCGGCTCTCCGACAGTGATGGTCCTCGTGGCGGTCGCAGCAGGCGCGTGGTTCTACCATCGTCATGGCCGGAACAAAGCAGGCGTGGTGGTTGCCGCGCCGGCGGCAGGCGGGCTTTTGTCGGGCGTTATAAAGGTCCTTTACGGTCGCGCCGGTCC
>CATPBD010000153.1 GCA_955652265.1 uncultured Gemmatimonadaceae bacterium
ATGTACGACAGGCCGACGGACGGCAGTTACAGCGTGTCGGTCTACAGCCGGACGTCGTCGTGCGTCCGACCCTTGCCGGAATCCGCGCGGGGCGCGATGAGGTGCTAGAGCGCGCGCTGGAGATTCTCAAAAAGTGAGAACCCCGAGCACCACGGATACCGATGCGCCTTTGGCTTCGTTCAGTTGTGCTGATTCTCGGTGGTGTGGTCATATTATTCGAAATCTATCAGGCACTGTGATCTAACGTACCTTGCAGGGCCCGCTCGCTCATCGAAAGCGACCTCCGCGCCCGTCTCCTGCTCTTGGAGCAGGAGCTGAGGTTCACAGAGTGATACGTTTGCAAACGCTTTGCGCGACGTTCCACTTCGCGAGCTAAAGATGATTGCGAGTCTCATCGCCTTCTGAAAGCGTCTCGCGCGATCATCGTGAAAGCGACATGATTTGTCAAACGCTAACCGCTCGACTCACCGGTAACCGACGCCAGATCGATGCGATCGAAGAGCGTCGCCATCCAGCGCAAAACCAGCGCGGCCTCACCGATTGCAATCGCGCCGGCGACCAGCGCGCCGGCGATTATCGCGACCAGGCTGCCGAGCGGCCACACCTCGTAGGCGGTCCCGGCTGCGGCAATCGCCGGTACGATCATCGAGACCACAAAGACAATCGCCGAGACTAACATCGAGAAATAAACCTGTCCGGGATTCGTCGTTCTGCTCGGCCGCGTCGTGCCGAGTGTCGTCCACTTGGGGAAAACGACCGCGAAGAGATTCTGCCCCGAGACGTTCATCGCGGTCATTCCCGGAAGGAGGCACGCAAGTGCAACCGCGATGGCCAGAACGCGTCCGGGCCCAAGCGGAAGCATCGGATTGAAAACCAGCGCGGCGGTGGAGAGGATCAGCATCACGAACTGCAACAGCAAGAGCACGGAGACGCTGGCTCCAACTTCAGCGACGCAGATTTCCAGGCTGGTAAGCGGATATGTACGCAGCAGGCGAAGCCGCGGGAGATCGAGTCGCATATCATTCCGCACGAACTGCGGTCCCGCGAAGAGCAGGAGTCCCGCCCAGGCGCCGGAAATACCAGTCGCAAAAGACGTCAGGTGTTGCAATGGAGGCAGGAGAGTCGCGGCGAGAAAAATCGGAACGCCGATGGCCATCACGAATCGGGGTCTCAGAGTCTGCATGTGTTTGGTCGCGATCAGATTCTTCCACGTGATCGCGGCTGCCGGCCGCTTGACGAGAGAAGTGATGTAACGCTCCCAGAGCGAGCCCTCCGAGCTCCTGCTTTTCTTCCTGGTTCGCCGCGCGTTGAGTTTCTCCTCTTTGGTCGGGCGATTCCAATGCGATCCCATTGGGGCTCCGCCTGGAAAATGAGCGCAGTCTCGATTGCAACGATGAGAAGAGCGACAGCGATCGATGACGTGAACGTCGGCAGAGTCTGCGCGTATGCGGGGGCGAGCAGTGCATGGAACGGCCAGACAACGAGCGACCAGGGGAGCTGGTAGGCGAGCGCGAATGGAATCCCCATCTTGTCCAACCCGAACAGGCCGTGCTCGGCGGCAACGGACGCCATTTGTGCGAGAGCAACCGCCGTCGAGGCCACGAGCCAGACCCGCACGAGTCCAACGATGATGGCTAGCGGCGAACCGCCACCGCCACGCTGTGGTGTGCGTGCGAGCGCCGCTCCAACGCGCTGGAGTTGGAGCGCGACAATGACGATCAAAGCGGTAAGAATTCTCTGAGCGGGATGCGGAGACAATCCGGCGCGAAAAACGAGGCCCATTACGAGTGCGCTCCAGAGCAGCGTTGGCAGCGTCGTGAGCAGCTTGAACAGCATCACCTGCCGGCTCGCGAGCGGAGCGGGAATGAGGAACTGTGCCTGGGGCTTGTTGAGCGCGAGAGGATGATCTCCTTGCTCCATCCACCAGGTGACCAGCGAGGCGATCGCCAGGAACACCAGCAACAGCAGCACGAACACTCCCTGCGAAGCTGGGGAGCCTGCGGTGCGCTCGCGGCTCATGGATCGCCCGAACACGAAGTACAGATACGCTAAAACCAGCATCATGCCCGCGACGTAGCGGACGTCCCGCGTTCTCTTGATGATTCTGTTCCGCGCGGACCGAAGCCCGTAGAACCAGAGCGCGGCGATCAAGTGCCGGAAACCGCGGGCTGGCTCGTGATGTCCAGAAACGCGGCTTCGAGCTCGCGGCTCGTGCCGCCGCCCGCCGCTCCCCGAATCTCCTGCATCGTGCCAGATGCGACGAGCCTTCCGTCGTGAACGATGAGCAGCCTCGAGCACAGCTCCTCGACGAGGAAGAGGAGATGCGAGCTCAGAAGAATCGCGGCCCCATCTCGAGCCCGCGCGAGGATCGTGTCTTTCATGTCGCGCATGCCGGCTGGGTCGAGGCCTGTCAGCGGCTCGTCGAGCAGTAATGCCTTCGGTTCATGGTGGAGCACGCAAGCCAGCGCCAGCTTCTGACGCATTCCTCTCGAGAGCTCTTCGGGGTAGGCTCGCCGCTTCTCGTCCAGACCGAACCGCGAGATGAGTCTGTCCGCTGTAGCGGTGCCACCCTGAATTCCGTACAGCATCCCGCTGAATTTGAGATGCTCTTCTACAGTGAGGTACTCGAAGAATTCCGGCTCGTCCGCGATGAACCCCAGGCAGGTCTTCGCCGCCTTGGGTTGTTCGAGGAGGTTGAAACCGCATACTCGCACCTGCCCGGCATCCGGTCGAGTGATGCCCGCGAGCATGTGCAGCGTCGTGGTTTTTCCGGCCCCGTTCCGGCCAAGCAGGCCGACGATCTCGCCGGGCTCGATGCGGAAGGAGAGGTCGTCGACGGCTTTTATGGAGCCGAAGCGTTTGGCGAGATGGCTTGCCTCAATCATGGAGTATTGACCCACCCCCGTTGTGCGCGATTATGCCAACGTGGTGCGGGACCAAGATCGTAATCTGTAGATCCACGACAGTGGTCGCGGGTTCAAATCCCGTCATCCGGTATTTGTCAGCCCTGCAACAGTCGTTAGGCAGGCCGCGCATAAAACTCGACGTAACCGCAGTTCACGCATCGAAAAGCCGTGATAGGAATGGTTTGATCTGCCTTCCATCTTGTGTCTTGGCGCGCTACCGGCTTGTGCGCCGAAGTTCACTGTGAGTCCGGGCCCTGACGTTCCGCCTGCGAGGGAGGGGGACGGCTCCAGTGTAAAGCATGGTGCTATGATGGGTTGCCGAGCCTCGGAGGCGACGGAGTCTTGGCATCGCCCCCATCAGTGCCGGGCACACTCCACAGCTCCTTGATAGAGCCTATTGCCGACATCGCCGCACTCGCCTCGTAGGG
>CATPBD010000154.1 GCA_955652265.1 uncultured Gemmatimonadaceae bacterium
ACAGCAAACCGCCGACCGCCCCGATCGCTAGCGCGAATACGCGACGCTCGCGCGCAGAACTATCTGCCCGTCGTCGGTGCGTTGGCTGAGCACGTTCCCCGTGCGATAGATCTCAGCCAGAGCAAAAAAAAAGCCGGCGCGGGAATCCGCGCCGGCTTTTCCGCTGCCGCGGCGGCAAACGGTTATCTCAGAAACTGTACCGGAGCGAGAGCTGCATCTGGTAGTTGTTCGATGCGGAGTTTGGGTCGACCGTCCACGGTGAGTTGAAGTTGTTGACGTTGTTCACGACGGAGACTGGCACATTGAAGTTATAGAGCGAGGTGTTGAGCGGTCCTGGCTGCTTTCCGGCGACCTGGAGCAGCGCTAGGTTGTTGAACGTTCCGAGGACCGGAACCTGGATCTGACCCCACTTCTTGTTGAGGAGGTTGAGGAAGTTGAACACATCCAGCTGGAGGGTGAAGTGCTGTCCCCCAAACTCCGGGAGCGTCTGCCGCAACGAAGCATCCATTCTCTTCTGGAATGGCGACGCGCAGCTGTTGCGCTTCATGATGTGCCCTCTCTGCGAATTGAGGCACGGCTGCATATCGATGAACTTGTTCAGCAGGGCCGCAATGGCAGGGTCGGGCACGAATGCGGCACCTGAACCGGTTCCGATGCGGATCTCATTCAGATCTGTCGCATCCCGTGGCACGTAGATGGGATCATTTCCGCCTACACCATCGCCGTTGATGTCGCGATTCGTGGTATAAAGGAATGGCGAGCCGGAGACACCCTCGAAGAAGAAGCTCAGGTCGGTTTGATTCTTTGTCCACGGGCCCGTGAAGGTGCCGTAGGCAATGAACCGGTGGGGACGTTGAAAATTCGAAACCTGCGCATCGTTCGGGTCGTTTTCGAGGCCCGAGAACTGCCGTCCAAAACGCCAGTTGGAAATTGCACGGTCGGACGTCAGCGACTGAACGTCACGAGCCTGCTGATAGGTGTAGGCTGCCGTCGCCTGGAACGCGCGGCTGAACCGTTTGCTCAGCTGGCCGGTAAACGTGTAGTTGTAACCCGCGTTGGCGTTGGTAAGCATGATGGCGCCTTCGGTGAAGTTCACGGGAGGCGAACCGATCGTCTTGATGCGTTTCTGGCCGATGTTCGTGACGGCACCCGTCGCAGAAATCGTATCAGCGTACAGGATACGGCCATTCACATCGGTGTAAGGCTGCCCGTTTACTATCCGCGGACCGATCAAGTTGAGGTCGCGGACGTACATGCCGTGGATATCCTTCCGATAGAGAGCCTCGAAGGTGCCGACGACGCCGCCCGGAAGCGTGTGATCGAGCCCGAGTGACATCGTGAAATTCTGCGGATACTTGAAGTTCGGGTCGGTGACGTTGATACCGGCAGTCCCAGCAGCGCCCGGAACGGGTGCCGGCTGACCGGCGCAGGACTTTGGAAGCGCGGCGACGTCGGTGGTGAAGACAGGTACCTGAGCGCCAAAGCAACCCACGGTCACGCCGCCGAGTCCTGTATTGCCGTAGGCGTTACCGACGAGGACGTAGGGAACCTGTCCGGTGAAGACGCCAACGTTGCCTCGCAGCTGCGTTGTCTGCGTGCCTCCCACGTCCCAGTTGAAGCCAAGGCGCGGTGACCAGAGGAGCTGTGTCTTTGGCTTCCAGTCAGTGCGGATGTCCGGGGCCTGGGCTGTAACCAGGCCATTCTGCTTCGGGCTGTCGAGGAACTGAGGAATGTCCAGTCGCAGTCCGCCAGTGATCGAGAAATTGTTCGTAAAGTTCCAGAGATCCTGCGCGTAGAGCGAGCTCTGCTGGCCTTTGAACTTGGCCGCGATATCGCCTCCGTTCGCGTAGGAGAAAGCGTATCCAGAAGGGGTTCCGGCCTGGAGCGCTGCTATCGTCGGGAACGTGTAAGCGCCGTTCGCCGCGCCGCTCAGGAAGAAGTTGTAGATGTTGGTGTGCTCATAGCGACCACCCACGGTAAAGGTATGAGCGCCGCGGGGAATGCTGAGATTGTCCGAAATCTCGAGAATCTTCTGCTGCAGGTCGTTCCCCGGCGAGAATCTCTCGCTGCCAACCGTCACCGCGACGGATGGAGTGGTGCCGCCACCGTTTGGTGTGACGCCGATGGAAATCTCCGGTGCGTTCACTGGTACGACGCGGAAGTCCCGAATGGTGTTGTAGCCGACGAGGAGTTCGTTCGACACTCCGTTCGCGCGGTTGTTGAACCACTGGGCCGCTACGGAACGATTCTTCGAGTTGCGGACGAGAGAGTTGGATGTGAGGCGGAGACCACCGCTCTGTTGCAGCGCGCTTGACGAGAGCCCATCAGTGCTCCGGTCGAGCTCGTGGCTCTCGGCGGTGTTGTCGAGGACGCGGAACGTAAGCCGGTTGGCGTCGTTGACCGAGTAATCAAGCCGCCCCATCAGGTTCTTGATGGGATTCGTGATGGGGAACGGGCCGGCAGAGCCGACATCGAAATTTGGAGCAAGGATGCTGGCGATCCTGTTGATGGAGTCCAGCGAGACCGCAATGTTGCTCGTTCCGATAGTATTTGTCGCGGGATTCGCGAAAGGCCCGCTGGTCGGAAAGGTGCTCGTCTTCCAATCAGCCGCGACGAAGAAATGCAGCCGGTCCCTGACGATCGGTCCTCCAAGCGTGAAGCCGTACTGCCGGATGTTGAATCCACTCGACCGGATTTGATCGACGTTGGCCGCCATGCCCGGCGTACGGAAGCCATAGGTCGCTCCGCCCGAAAGCGTGTTCGTTCCGCTTTTGGTGACCGCGTTGACGAGCATGCCGGCGAAGTTTCCGTACCTGACGTCAGTGGGGCTCAGAAGAACCTGGAACTCCTTCACCGCGTCGACCGACATGATCCGGTTGTTGGAGGCCCCGCCCGGCGTCCCGCCGGAGCCGCCGAGATTGAAGCGATCGTTCTGATTCGCGCCGTCGACTGTGAAGTTGTTGAGACGATTGTAGCCGCCTGCTGCGCTCGGGCCGCCTCCGGTATTGGTCACGACCTGAGGAGTCAGCTTCACCAAGTCGGTGAAATCACGGTTCAAAGTCGGCACACGCCGGATCAGTGTGTCGTTCACGACCGTGCCTACGCCTTGGTGACTTGGGCTGAAATCAACTTGCCTAACGGTACCGAGGGTCGTTACCTCTGTCAGCGTCACCGCCTGAGCCGAGAGCAGAATGTCAACACGCGTTGTCTGCGAGAGCGTAACAGTGACATTGTTCTGAACGACGGGCTCGAAGCCGATGCGATGCACTTCAACACTATAGGGGCCACCGACCTCGAGGCTCTGGACGAAATAACGCCCATTCTCGCGGGACTGGGCAGATGTCGTAACACCGGTGGAGCGGTTAGTGACTCGCACAACCGCGCCCTCGACGGGTTGACCCTTGTCGCTAGTGATCACGCCTGTGACCGCACCTGTAGTGATGCCTTGCGCTCTCGTCGAGCGGACCGCGCAGAGAGAGAATACTGCGGCAAGCACGGCGAAGGACACACGAGCTCGGCTCATTAGGAAACTCCTGGCTGGGGGCGAAACGGGAAGTGCCCCAGCGGTATGTGGAAAGAACGGTGCGTCGTTGGGCGCTCGATAAACGGTGCCGGCAAGAACGCTCAATACTACGATAGGGTCACTTGGCCGTGCAACAGTTTCTTGTACCGGCTGGATCACGAGAGGGGCCGCCGCCTCACTCGATTTCGATCTGGACGGCGGAGTAATCGTTTCTTACCGAGATCTTAGCGCACTCGTTAAGGTCGATCGCAAGACTCATGAAATCGCGTGGCAGCTTGGCGGGATGCACAATCAGTTCACCTTTGTTGACGACCCGCTCGGAGGCTTCGACGGACAACACACGGTGCGCGTCCTACCGAACGGTCACCTGCTGATCTTCGACAATGGATGGACGCACTCACCGCCAACATCCCGCGCAGTCGAATACGCAATAGACAGAGTGTGTAAGACCGCTACAATGGTCTGGCAGTACTCGGCCCGCCCGCCAATTTTCAACGACTTCACAGGCGCGGTGCAGCGACTCGCGAACGGAAATACCGTGGTTGCGTGGACGCGCGAAGGCATGGTCGACGAAGTTCGTGCCGACGGAACTCTGTTGAGCCGCACGACTCTGGAGATGGCGCCGGGACGAATAGCTACGCCTTATAGAGTGACACGCATCAAAAGCTTGTACGGTTACGCTCGACCGTAACGCTGCATCTTTGAGCGGCCGGGTCTTCTCTTGGAATCTAGGGATCTAAAACATCACCCCGACAGTAACCGGAACGAAGCTCGTTGATCCGCCGTTCTCGGAAATCCGGTTGTAGCGTGCTTCAATGAACGTCGCGAACCCACTGAGCGGGATCTGGAGACCGGCACCCGCGTTGAAGCCGAAGTGGTTCGATGCCACGCTTCCGGTCAGGCTACTGGACACGCGATAGTAGCCGACGCCCCCAATGAGGTATGGCGCCATCTGAGCGCCCGCCATGCTCAGGACGACGTTTCCAGACACGCCGGCGATCTTCGCGCTCACTGTCGTTGTGGCCTTGGCACCAAACTGATTGTACGCCGCGTCGATCCTGAATCCGACCGGTAGTCCCGCCGGGTTCACCCCGACCGTGCCGGTGACGTTGAAACCGGTATTGAAACTCTTGCCGAAGTCGCTCAGCGGGATGGCTCCACCGAGCGCGACGCCGAGCTGAACCGGCTTGAGAACGGTCGCCACTTGTGCGTTCGCCGTACCCGCGCCTGCGAGCATCGCGAACGCCATCATTGCTGCCGGAATTCCAAATTTCCTCACTCTGTCTCCTTTGCAGGACCCGATCCGCAGGTCGTAAAATGGCGCTTTAGCGTTTTCTATCGATTGGTTTCCCGAGGGTAGGCGACGCTCGCACCTGATCTCGTCAACCGGCTCGCGAGCTGTTCGTCCACTCTCGCGCGTAAGACAAGCTGTCCGTCATCATTACGTTGACTGAGTACGCTGCCCGTCCGATAGATCTCGGCCAGCAACTTGCCATCCTCCGCCCGCAGGCGAATCTCCGCGATCTCAGTCCCTTCCCTCGCCGCGGTCAACAATGCTCGCCGAAGGGGCTCCAAACCGCCCTCGGCAATCGAGCTCACAAACACGGAATTCGGAATCAGGTTCACCATTCTTAGCTGCAACGCCGTGAGCTCCAGTGCCGGCAGGGCATCGACCTTGGAGAATACACAGAGAACCGGCTTCTCCTTCGCCCCGAGCTCGGCCAGCACCTGATCGACGACATCCCGCTGCTCTTCCCAATTGGGATGGCTCGCGTCGATCACGTGCAGCAGCAAATCAGCCTCGTTGACTTCCTCGAGGGTGGCCCGGAAGCTCGCAACGAGATTGTGCGGCAGCTTCCGGATGAATCCGACTGTGTCGGTAAGCAGAACCTTCGAGTTCTCGCCGAGATCTATCTCTCGCGTCAAAGGATCCAGCGTGGCGAAGAGCCGATCCTCGACAAAGACTTCAGGCGCATTCCCGATCGAACGCAGAATCGAGGATTTCCCGGCGTTGGTATAGCCGACCAATGAAGCGCGGAAGGCATCGCGCCGCCCGGATCTCTGCACTACGCGGGATTTCTGCACGTCGTCGAGCCGGTTCTTCAGCAGCTTGATGCGCCCGTTGATCAACCGTCTGTCTGTTTCCAACTGCGTTTCGCCAGGCCCGCGAACTCCAATGCCGCCGCGGAATTTCTCCAGGTGTGCCCACATCCGCATGAGCCGCGGCAACATGTATTGAAGCTGTGCCAGCTCCACCTGCATCTTGGCTTCGCTCGATCGCGCACGGGTTGCGAAGATGTCAAGGATCAGCTCGGCCCGATCCATCACCCGCTGGCCGGTCGCGTCCTCGATGTTCTTTCCCTGGGACGGCGAGAGCTCGTCGTCGAACACGATCAACGACGCATTCTTTTCGTCGATCGCCAGGCGCAGCTCCTCGACCTTTCCCTTCCCCAGATACGTCGCCGGGTTGGGTTTGTCGATCTGCTGCGTCACTTCTCCCACCACCACTCCACCCGCAGTGTCCACCAGTCGCTCGAGCTCTTCCAAATGCTCGGCGACACTGTGTCTGGCGTTCGACTTCTTGCGGGGCGCCCCGACGAGGATCGCTCGCTCGACGGGGGTTTTCAGCTCTATCAAGTCTTTTGAGATTCGCTACCTCGTGCTCTGCGCGCCGCCAAAGGCTGTGAAACGTCCCGTACCCGTATATGGACGAGTGAAATTG
>CATPBD010000155.1 GCA_955652265.1 uncultured Gemmatimonadaceae bacterium
ACCGGAATCTGACTCCTCTTCAGGTACCTTCTGCTGGCTGGTTGTTCCGAATGGCCGGGGACAAGTCGAGCATCTTCGTATCACCGAGATAATCGACCGACTTCAGATCGGCGGCATTGCGTAGTTGTTGAACGATGGCCGCGATTCGGTTCGATGCCGACAGGAACTCGGCGGCTAGCTCTGGAATCTCGTCGGGAGTTGCGCCGTGCGCCAAGAGTTCGGCGTTCATCGTCAGTGCGGTGAGTACGTTGTTCATTTCGTGCGCCACTGCGACGGAAGTCTCCGCGATGCCCCCGAGCCGCTCCGCCTGAAGACTCCGCTGCGCCAGTTGTCGCTGCTGCGTGATGTCCTGGATCTGGCCGATAAAATAACTCGGGTTGCCGGCTGCATCGTGCACTGCCGAAACTGCGAGCGACACCCATATCAGCTGACCGTCCTTCCGATAGTACCGTTTGACACGATTGTAGCTGCTGATCTCGCCTGAGAAGAGGCGGCGCATAAGAACCCGATCTTCTGCCACATCGTCCGGATGCGTTATTCGTTCAACGCTTGTATCGAGCAGCTCCCCCTCCGAGTATGCAAGCATTTCGCAGAGTGAGTTGTTCGCCCGCAGCCAACGGCCGTCGAGAGAGACGAACGCCATCCCATGCGGTGAGTACCGGAACGCGTTCCCAAATCGCTCTTCGCTCTCGCGCAGGGCTCGCTCAGCTTCGTTCCTCTTGCTGATGTCCCTTACCAATCCGAGAATCGCTGGATGCCCGTCGAAAATGATCGGCACCGACACCACCTCCGCGGGAAGAATCTCGCCAGAACACGACACGAACTGAACGTCGAGTGGAGGTACTGCGGCGTCGGTTTTCGCAAGCTCCTCGAGACGGTCGACCACCAGTTGCCGCCAGTCGGGATGCACGAAGTCCATGATCGGCCGCCCCACGAGCGAGGCAGCATCGCCACCGAGCTTTTGAGCGGCGAAGGGATTCAGATAGAGAAAGGTTTCGAAATTGTAAACCATGATTGCCTCGGGAGCGCTCTCGATCATCGCCTTGAAATCGCCGCTTCTGAGAGTCGGTCGCATAGCTCAATATACTGGCGACCGTAATGGGTGTAGGGAAAGACCTTAGTGTGGACGGATGCTCCTGCACGATGCGTTAGCTTGCACCACAGTCCAGCTGCGGTTGCACATCCACGGAGAAAAAAGCTCTGAAAAAATCCAGAGGCGGCTCAGGCACCAGGAAGCAACAGAACGCCGCCAGCAGGACTGGCTCTCGCTCACACGCGCTCGAGGAAGCGAACAAAACCGCGGGCTACGTGGCGCACGAGCTGAACAACCTTCTTACGGTCATCCAGATCAACACCGAGTTTCTGCTCGAGTCCACGGAGGAGATTCCGGAAAGCGCGGGGGAGTTGGATGAGATTCAGCGCGCATCCAGGCGCGCTTCAATTCTTGCCCGTCAGCTCCTGGCGTCATCGAGGCTGGAGCCTTTCGATCCGAAGCTCGCCGCAGCGACACTGGGTAGAAAATCCCCGACCCCTGTGTCCAAATCGCGGGCACTCGCCAGGGAAAAGGCACCTCGCACGACGGAGACTATCCTGCTCGTCGAAGACGAGGCCGCGCTGCGCAGCCTCGCGAAGAAGATCCTCTCGCAGAAGGGTTACAGAGTGCTAGAAGCATCCGACGGAGCGATCGCTCTACGAGTTGCCGCTGGACACGTTGGGGAGATAGACCTGATCCTGACCGACGTCGCGATGCCCAATCTTGGCGGCCGCGGGATGGTCGAGGAGCTGAAAGAGCTGAGCCCGGAGATGAGGATCCTCTTCATCTCTGGCTACCCGAAGGAAGAAGTGTTTCCAGATGAGGAGACGGCCAACCTCACGCCCTATCTGCAGAAGCCGTTCACGAGCGAGGCACTCTTATCAGAGGTGCGCGCCGCCCTCGGCTACGCCCGATAAGAATTCCCACTAGGCAGCGGTCCTAGCCGGCGAGCGTCGAAGCGCGGCAAGCCTCCTGATTGCGGCGATGCCCGCGACGGGGCCGAGCGCGAGCACGACGAAACCCCAGCGCCAGCCGGCGTGCTGCGCAATGACGGGGACGATTTGCATTGGAAGCATTGTGAGGAGAAAGCCCAGCGAGGTCTGCACCGTGAGCGCCGTCCCGACTGTGTGGGGTGGCACAGATTCCGTCACCAGCGCACTGAATTGCGCGCTGTCTGCGATGACGAAGAAACCCCAGGTCATGGCCAGTGCGCCAAGCACCCACAGTGGCGCCCCGAACAGAATTCCGCTCAACAGACAGCAGCTGCCGCTCATGAACAGTGAGATTGAAACGAGCCGTTCCCTTCCCCGCTTGTCGGCGAAGAGTCCTCCCCACACCGAGCCGAATCCACCGATGGCGATCGTTGTGAACGCGAGCAGTGAGATCAGCCTCGGCGCGCGAAACCTGCCCGCACTGGCGGCAACGCTGGCGGCGAGGAACGCGGGAATCCAGGTCCAGAACGCGTACAGCTCGAACATGTGTCCGAGGTAGCTCGTAGTCGCGAGCCGCCACTCTCGAACTCGCACAACGTCTCCGACATGGCTCCATGAAAAGGGCCGCGACGTGAACGGAAATGGACCGTCGCGATACCAGAGTGCCACCAATACCGCTCCGCCTACGGCGCCCACGCTCGCGGTCAGCACGACCGGACGCAATCCGACGTGCGGAATGGCGCGGACGAGATAGGGGGTCGCTTTCCCGACGGTGAGCGCGCCGACGATCACGCCGATCGCAAATCCGCGCTCGGCCTTAAACCAGGTGGAGATCATCTTCATGGCCGGCGGATAAACTCCAGCCAGGCAGAAACCCGTGAGAAAGCGCGCCACTAGCGCCAGTCCGTACCCCGGCACGGCCAGGATCGCGGCATTGGCGGCGGCGCCGAGCAGCGCCGAAGCGCTGAAAAGTCGGCCGGCCGGGATGAGGTCGGCGAGGTTGAGCACCGCGATGACGGCTGTGCCGCACACGAAGCCCAGTTGCACGATCGTCGTGAGCCAGCCCACTTCAGCGGGAGTGAGACCCCAGATCGCCCTTAGCTGTGGCGAGACCGCGCTCGCGGCAAACCACAACGACATCCCCAAAAGCTCGGCGATTCCCAGTAACGCGAGCACCCGCCAGCGCGTCGAGTATATGTCACCTGACATGTCAAAACTTAGCCTCGACACGTACGCCTCGAAATGACGAACCCAGCTCAGACAGCACCACCGTCTGCTCCTTCGGCGCCTGCAGCGCCGCGGGCAGCCGTCGCGACGCTCTCGCGCGAGCTGGCGGATTTCCTGATCGAGCTTTCGATCACGCTCAACAAGCACGCGATCTATCCCAACAAGCACCCGCTCCTCGACCTGGCGATCTATGGTGTAGCTAATCGCTTGGCGCTCCTCTTCGACGAGAAGCGCGACTCGCTTTCGATCGGAGTTGCCCGCAGACAGCTGATAATCGAGGGCGTCGCGACGGATCCGCTAAACCCGGTGCTCAAGGAACTCGCGCAGCGCCTGCACAAGCATCACATCGGCGCAATAAAGTTCGTTCGGGGGATCACTCGGGAAGAGCTCGCGGAAGCTCTTGCCGCTCTCGCCCTGGATCCGGTCAGAACCGAAAAGCCGATAGGTCACGATCTCGACCGGATCGGCGACCTGTGGGAGCACGTCAGGTTTTTCCCTCTAACCTACGACCGCCTTCAGCTGATTGAGGACGACGGGAGCGGCGAACCCGCGGGCCCGGACCAAATGGCCTCCAGCCGCGCAACGCAACTGTGGATCGGACTTGCGCGGGCCGCTCTCGTCTCCGATACGTCCGCGTCCTCTGGCCCGCGGGAAGAGCCGGACGAAAGCACTGCCCTAGAGCCGGCAACCGTCGCACGCGCTATCGATGAGCATCAGCGCGAGGAAGCGTACGATCAGGTCATCGTTGGCTACCTGCTCCAGATTGGCGACGAGCTGAGGACTGCGGACGGACCCGAAGCAGTGGGATTGCAGCGCCGAGTCTCACGACTGGTTGGATCGCTCAAGGAATCGACGCTCGAGAAGCTGCTGGAGATGGGCGGCGACAAAGCGCAAAGAAGGAAGTTTCTCCTGGACGCCTCGCAGGGAGTCACGGTCGAAGCGGTGATCGATCTCGTCAAAGCCGCCTCGGCTGCGGAAGGGCAAACCGTTTCCCACTCGATGCTTCGGATGCTGTCCAAGCTCGCGCACCATCCGTCTTCCGGCGGTCCGCGGCAGAAAACGGATCCGACCGTACGCGATGTCATGCGCCGCCTGGTCGACGACTGGAGCCTCGACGACCCCAACCCGGAGGCGTACCGGAGAGTATTGGAGAACATGTCGACCTCCCGCAGCGAGAGCGAGGCTGCTGCGAGTCAGGCACACCCCACTGAGTGCGAGCCGGAGCGCATGGTGCAGATCGCAATCGAGGTGGGGGCGATGGGCCCCCAGGTCAGGGAAGCAATGTCCAGCCTTTGCAAGTCGGGCCGTGCAGGCGTGCTCCTCGATATGGTCGAGAGCGCTCCCAGTGCCGATGCCGGCGCACCCGTTTGGGAGTTTCTCCTCGGTCAGGGCATTCTCGACACTCTGCTCAAGCAGCAGCGCGTCGACTTACCACTGGTCGGCCGGTTTGCACGGCGCGTGGGAATATCTTCAGCCCCCGCACTTATCGCCGCGGCGACAACGTACGAGGATGCAAAGATCCGCACGCAGTTCTACGATCTGCTGCATTCCCTCGGCGACGATGCGGGGTCGGTAATATCCGAAAAAATCCCCGAAGCGCCGCCCCTTGTGCAGCGCGAGCTGCTCGCCCTTCTCGGGCGTCTCGGGGCGCTGCCTGCCAACTTTTCGGCGAACGACTACGTGCTCAATCCGGAACCTCTGGTTCGGCGGGAAGCAGTAAGGCTTCTGCTGCGTGATCCTTCCACCCGCGACAGCGCCGCCATGACCGCGCTGTTCGACCAGGACGATAGAGTCGTCTTCGTTGGCTTGACCGCGGCGCAGGAAAAGTGTCCGTCCGCCGCGGTCGACCTGATAAAGCACCGCGTGGATCGGGGAGAGCTCGATTCGCAGCTCCGTACGATGGGTATCCGCATAGTTGCGCAGCAGCGCGGTCCGCAGACTCTGGAATGGTTGCTCGGCTTTGTCGCGGGTGAGGCTCGGTGGCCGCGGCGCCCGAAGCTCCGCCCCTCCACACCCGAGATGCTCGCGGCCTTGAGCATGATAACGTCGGGGTGGAGCGATGACCCAGCTGCGGCTGCCGCCATCAGGCTTGCTGAACAGAGCAAGGATTCTGAGGTCCGCGCCAAGGTCTCCCGCAAGCGGTCAGGCGAATCAGAAGGGTCGAACCAGACATGAGCGATCCCATTCAATTCCTGGTCTCGTTTGGCCAGGCGGTTTCGACGATGGCCTTGTACAACGACGGTCACCCGGCTCGGGAGCGTGCGGTGGACCGCTCGTACCGCTACCTGAGAGACCTTCAGAAGTTCGATCCCAACCCTCGCTTCTCCTTTCTCGGTGAAGAAACCATTTACGGTGAGAAGCCACTGCGCGAGCTCGGTGATTGGGAGTGGGGGACGCGATTGGCGCAAGCCGGCGTGCAGCGGATGGAGCTCGCGAACAACGTCACGCGGGAGGAGTACGAGGAATTCCTCGAAGAGATGATGGCACGCATCACTCTGTCGGTGATCGACTCCGCCGAGGCCAGACCGGCGCGCGCATCCGGCATCAAGGTTGGGACACTCGGAATCCGGGGAGACACGAGAGAGCTCCAGGAGACGCTCGAGGCAGATGTCCCCGTCGCTACGATCTCGTACTCACTTGGCGAGGAGGCAGCGTCGATTCAGTCGATGCACAGGGAAGTGCAGGAGCGCGGCAAGCTCCCTCTGGCTGAGGCAGAGGCCGTGGTGCGGTCGTTGTCCATGGCGATGCACGGGGACCAGGACATGATTCTTCCGCTGCTCCAGCTCAAGGAATTCGACGAATACACGACTACGCATTCGCTCAATGTCTCCGTACTGACAATGGCGCTAGCCGAGTCGCTGGGTCTCGCGGCACAGGACGTCCGCACGTTCGGGATTGCCGGACTGCTGCACGATCTCGGAAAGGTGAATGTCCCACAGGAGATCCTGAACAAGCCGGGAAAGCTCACCGACGAGGAGCGGATGATAATGCAGCAGCATCCCGTGGCGGGAGCAAAGCTGATCATCGAGAGCGGTCGCCGCCTCGACCTCGCCGCAGCGGTGGCGCACGAGCACCACATCATGATAAACGGACACGGCTATCCGAAGCAGCACTACGACCGGGATTGCCACAAGGCCAGCAAGCTCGTGCACGTCTGCGATGTGTATGATGCGCTCCGTACGAAGCGTCCGTACCGTGACGCCTGGGAGTCGGCGCGAGCGCTTACCTACATCGAGGAGCGGGCTGGAACCGAGTTCGAGCCAGGTGCCGCCACCGCATTTGTGACGATGATGCGCAAAGTGGAAGGCGGAATTCAGCTCTCGCCGATGCCGGAAACGGCCGCCAACGGCAGCGCGCAGGTCGCCAATATTTCTCCGGATTCACTGGCGCCCGCAACCCCTTTGCCGACCGGGCAGAAGCCCGAAAGCACCCCGTAAGCCCTGCCACATCCGTTTCCGGTTTTAAGTATGCGTCGGCGCCGACGCATCCTGTTGCTGCATGGCTAGAACAGTCGTCAACTACATAGCAGTTGCAGGACACAAATATTTGTGGAGGAACAACAAATGACGAGCAAAAGAAAGGGCTTTACTCTTATTGAGCTTTTGATCGTGGTCGTCATCATCGGCATTCTTGCCGCGATAGCGATTCCGAAGTTTTCGAGCACGAAGGACAAGGCGTATGTCGCAGCAATGAAGTCTGACCTTCGTAACCTCGCGACGTATGAAGAGCAGTATGCCGCCGACAACAACGGTGCCTACTTCTCGGGCGACGGTGTTGCGCAGGGGTTCAACCCCTCCACGAACGTCACCGTGCTGGCGACTGCAGTTGCGGGCCCGCCACAGACCTGGACCGCGACCGCGGTACACGCGCTTTCAGCGAAGAAGTGTGACTCCGGCGTGACGACTCCTGGCGTGATCACCTGCGCCTAATCAGGTGATAGCGGTTGGAATGAATGAGGGGCGTCGAAAGACGCCCCTCTTTCATTTCGCTCAGTTCCCTGTTTGGCAGCCTAACCCGAGAATCTGGAGCGTTGAGACTTCCGTGCGTTGGCGCGCGATTTGTCGTTTGTCAGAGGTGGTTTCTCGAAGAGCATGGTCGATCGCACGCTGGAAAGCCCCGATGCGATCAGCCATTTCTCTAGGCCGTTTGCCAGACCTCGGCGCTCCGCCGGCCGCAACGTTGCGAAACCGTCGACCAGGTCCTCTTGAATCGCTCTGGGCGCTTTCTTGAGCAGAGTCGTGCCTTGTCTGGTCACTCGAAGTACAGAGCGCCGACCGTCTAATGCGTCGACTGTGCGGGCGACAAGCCCTTTCGATATGAGCTGTCCGACTACCTGTGAGACGGTGCTGTGCGTCGTCATGGTTACGGCAGCCAGATCCTTGACTGATTGATCCGGAACTTGCGCGAGCTCGCTTAGAACGAATAGCTGCGCTGCGCTGATTCTGAAATCACGCTCCACCGCCTCCGCTGCTGACCGAAGGCCACGCACCATTTTGCGCAAAGCATTGAGCGCTCGGGCAACGTCAGGCGGTTTGGCGGTCTTCTTCGGCATGAGTGACCCGGGTGGGTTTCGAACCCACGACCTACGGATTAAAAGTCCGTTGCTCTACCAACTGAGCTACCGGGTCTGAAAAAGCAACTTCAAGATACACCCTATGTTTAGCAGAGCCAGCCCAAGCCCGCGCTTGCTGGCGGAATATCACAAATCTGCGTTGAGTCGCCCCTTTGACCCTCCCGCACCCAACGGGCAACGCGTTCGTCCCCTGCTGTAAGACAGATCGTCTTTAGAGTAACCCGAATTGCGGGCGCGAAAATGCCATTCACGTTTTCCAAGGTAAATGCGGTAATTCGCGCTGTGAGGTTGTCCCGTCAGCGTGAGGTTGCGGCTGCGCGCTTGGCCGCCCTCGAGGAGAGCAATCAGCTCCTCCAGACTCAGGCCCGCCAACTAGAGCATCAGACGAACGAAGCGCGCGAGCTGGCTCACGAACTCGCTCTCACCAACGAGGAGCTTCGCAGTGCCATCAGCGAAGCCAAGAAGGCATGGGAGGCAGCTGACGCCGCCAATCGCTCGAAAGCCGAATTCCTGGCCGTGATGAGCCACGAGCTCAGGACGCCACTCAATTCCATCGGCGGCTATGTAGATCTGCTCGAGATGGAGTTGCGCGGACCGCTCACCGATTCACAGAAATCGGATCTTCAGCGCATCAAGCGGGGCCAGCAGCATCTCCTCCGCATCATCAACGACATCCTGAATTTCACCCGACTGGAAGCGACTGAGGTGAAATACGACCTCATCGACGTGCCCCTTCGAGCACTCCTCACGGATCTCGACGCGGTCGTGACCTCTCTTGCGCGCGCCAAATCGCTCGATTACGACTGCGATGTGCCTCCGGGCGGGGTGTTCACGCGCACTGACCCGGATAAGCTCCGGCAGATAATGATCAATCTGCTCTCCAACGCCGTGAAGTTCACTCCGTCCGGCGGGCGGATCAAAGTCTCTTGCGCCACGCGAGAGAAAACGGTCTCGATCAGCGTTGAGGACAATGGGCCGGGAATTCCGCCAGACAAGCTCGAGGCTGTCTTCGAGCCTTTTGTGCAGCTCGATCGCGGACTGACGCGGACGACTGAGGGCACTGGCCTCGGGCTCGCGATCAGCCGGGGCCTCGCACGCGGAATGGGAGCAGAAATCACTCTCAGGAGCGAACTGGGCAAAGGCTCGGCGTTCACGCTGATCCTCCCGTTGGTGAGAACTCGCGCGACCCCGGCGGGCGGCTTCAAGGCGATACGCTCGAACTAGTCGCGACCTTGCACTCAGCCTGGTCTGATCGCGCCCACCGGGAGACTCCTTCAGACTAATTTGCTATTGTGACCCAGAGACATACGCGGCCCGTGTGTGAGTGGAGAACTGAGTGGCTATAGGGCGAGCTCATTCGTCCATAGAGTACGTTTTCTAACCTCGTCTCCCGTCATTGCCCAACCCTCAAGCACTAACCAGCCCGAGCCGGCTCGCGGCTCTCCACAAGACGGGGCTTCTCGAAACTCCCGAGGACGAGCGCTTTGACGGCTTTACCCGCCTCGCAGCGCAGATACTCGGCGTTCCGACCGTAGTCATCTCCCTGGTCGACGCCGAGCGGCAGTACTTCAAGAGCGTAGTCTCGTCCATCGGTGCGCTTCCGCGCGGCTGGAATCCATTGAACGCCACGTTTTGCCAGGATGTGGTCGCCACGGGCGAAGCGTTCGTCGCAGCCGACACGGAGAAGGAACCACTTGCGGCGGGGCGGCAGGTCAGAGCCAGAGCATATGCTGGCGTTCCACTTGTCAACGACGACGGTCACGTGCTCGGTACCTTGTGCGCGATGGACTACCAGCCCCGCCTCTGGAGCCCCCGGGATATCGATACTCTTACAGCTCTGGGATCGGCCGTCATGTCAGAGGTCCAGCGCCGTGTAGCCGAGCGAGCAGCGCACGACACTCAGCTGCGACTCGTGGCGGAACGGACTCTGGCCCATTCGGTACAGCAGCAAATGCCCGTGGGCGTGGCCGTAGCAGAGGTGCCGTCCGGACGTCTGGTTTCGGTGAACGCGCAGATGACTGAGATTTTCCGGACCTCGTTCAAGCCGGCGTCTGATCTCAACAGTTATCACGAGTGGGTCGGGTTCCACGGCGACGGCACCCCGTATTCTGCGCTCGAATGGCCTCTCGCCCGCACGGTAATCACCAACGAGCCGGTGCGGGGTGAGGAGATCCGGATTCAACGCGGAGACGGCACCGACGGATTTGTCCGTATGAGCTCCGCGCCGGTGGTGGATGGCAAGGGGAACGTCGTTGCCGCCGTCGCCATCGTCGTCGATATAACAGAGCAGCGCAACGCCGAGCGTGCGGTGAGAAGCACCGACGAGCGGCTTCGGTTCGTAGCGAAAGCGACGACCGACGTCATCTGGGACTGGGATATCAATACCAACGCGATGGTCTGGAACGACTCGGTTGAGACAGTGTTCGGGCACAAGCAACAGCAGATCTATCCCGAGATCCAGTGGTGGTACGATCACTTGCATCCGGAGGACCGGGAGCGAGTGATCGCCGGGCTGCACGGAGTGGTGGATCACGGCGGCACGAACTGGAGCGATCACTATCGCTATCAGCGAGTCGACGGCACTTACGCCAACGTTCTGGATCGCGGTTATGTCGCTCGCGACAATGCCGGAGCCGCTCTACGAGTGATCGGGGCCATGACAGACGTTACGGAGCGAACACGGTCAGAAGCCGCGATAAGATTCCAGGCACAGCTGCTCAACGCCGTGCAGCAGGCTGTAGTGGCGACAGATCCGGAAGGAATAGTGATCTTCTGGAACAAGTTTGCGGAGAACCTTTACGGCTGGGCTCCTGAAGAGGCTGTCGGAAAAACCATCCAGGAACTGACGCCGTCGCCATTTCTTCGCGAGCACGACGCGCAAATCGTCGAGCGGGGCGCGGCAGGCGAAAGCTGGACGGGTGAGTTTCTGGTGCAGGGAAAATCGGGAAAACCCTTCCCCGCCCTGCTCACGACTTCGCCGGTGCGGGACGAGAGAGGGCGCGTGCTAGGCTTCGTGCGCGTCTCCATCGATCTGAGCGAGCGCCGAAATCTCGAGGAGCAGTTTCGTCAATCGCAGAAGATGGACGCGGTCGGTCGTCTCGCCGGCGGAATCGCCCACGACTTCAACAATCTGCTCACCGTGATCCGACTCAACACCGAGATCATCCTCGAGGGTTTCGATCCGACGGATCCCCGGAGCGACGACGTAAAGCAGATCAAGAGCGCCGCGGAGAGAGCATCGGCGCTAACGCGTCAGCTCCTCGCCTTCAGCCGCAAGCAGATCCTGCAGCCACGGGTGCTCGACATGAACAGCGTGGTTGGCACGGTGGAACCGATGCTACGACGCCTCATCGGCGAGGATATCACGATCACCTCGCAGTGCGGCGCGCGCGGTTACCTCGTCGCGGATCCGGGCCAGCTCGAGCAGGTCCTGATGAACCTCGTCGTCAACGCGCGGGCCGCCATGCCCCAGGGGGGCAGGATAAGCATCGAGACGAAAAACGTTGACCTGGACGAGAACTACACGAGCGAGCACGCCCCCGTTGTGTCTGGACGTTACGTGATGCT
>CATPBD010000156.1 GCA_955652265.1 uncultured Gemmatimonadaceae bacterium
ACCCTTTTCCTGCTCGTAGATCGCTCGCAATGAGTCTGCATCCTTGAAGCTTCCGTCTGAATTCGCCGCGCGGGCCCACGGCACGCTGCGAGCGCCCTTAATGTGCCCACCGCGTAGCGTCCCCTCTTGCGGATAGTCGGGCATGTGGGTGCGCTGACCTGTGTATTCCTCGGGCGACCGGACGTCGATTAAAGGTTTGCCAGCCGACGAGTGGTCGCCAACCTGCTTGAAGAACGCCCGGATCTTTTCATCCGACCGCTTCGGCGCCTTGTAGCCGGTTTCTGGATAGCGCGGAACTTCGGTGTTGAACGGACGGCCTTCCTGTTCCCACTTGATACGTCCGCCGTCCAGCAATTTCGCGTTGGTGAAGCCAAACAGCTGGAACACCCAGAAAGCGTATGCCGCCCACCAGTTGTTTTTGTCACCGTAGAATATGACCGTCGTGTTCTCGTCGATTCCCTTGTCGCGAAGAAGCTTCTCGAATTGCTCCGACGAGACGTAATCGCGAAGCACCGGATCATTGAGATCCTGATGCCAATCCACCTTCTGTGCTCCCGGAATGTGTCCGGTGTCGTAGAGCAGGACATCTTCGTCGCTTTCGATGACTCTGATGCTCGGGTCGTCGAGATGTTCGGCGAGCCAGTTCGTGCTCACGAGAACTTCAGGGTGCACATAACCCTTGCCGGCAATGCCAGGATCGACGGCGGATGTACTGCTTGTGATTGTAGCCCCCATGGTCAGCTCCTGAAAAAGGAGAGCTTCTAGCATAATCAGGGGGAACCCACGGCGGTGCAAGTAGAAGGGCACCTAAGCATGTGTATCTTTGCTGAATGGGTGACAGGAAACGACCGCAGATGGAGCCGTACTCGCGTCACGTGCTCGTATGCACCGGCAACTTCTGCTCGCCCGACCGTAGCGGGCGCCAGCTCTATTCGCTGCTCGCCGACCTTTTGCAGCGGGAGGATCTGCTCTTCGGTCCGCACCGGGTGAAGCGCGGCGAGACACCCTGCCTCGGCGTCTGTAGCGACGGACCGATCGTCGTCGTGTACCCAGAAGGCATCTGGTATTGCGGGGTGACGCCGGCGCTCTTGGAGCGAATCGTCGTCGAGCATCTCAAGCACGGAAGGCCCGTTGATGAGGCCGTCTTTCATCGGCTCTAGCACGCCGCCAATTGGTGCGGTTTTCGCCGCCCCAAGCTGTCCAGATTAGCGCTAAGTCCCGCTCGTGCCTTAACTTTCAGCGCAATCGGCATTACTGCAGTGACACCCAGTCCATTCAATCCACGCAGACTCGCCTTCGGGGCTGCGAAAAAACTGATCTTCGAGAACGAGGATCCGGCGACAGCGCTCGAGCGCATCGCCGGTTTCACATCGATCGACAACCGCGGTACCCTGAGTCCGGAGAGCAAGTACATGTCACGCACGCGCGCAACGATTCTTAACAACCTCGACGAGATGTATCGGGAAGCATTCGAGCGGGCAAAGGCATCCGGTGATCAGGCGCAGATGGCGGCCCTCGATTTCGCTTATCGCCGGGAGCAGCTGTACTTCGAGATCCTACTGGACGTTCGCGACGCACTAGAGCGCCGCTAGCTTGACCGCCGGCCTCGTCTTCGCACCAGGGCGGTGAACAGCCTCTGGGGCTGGGTCGGATTCAATGTCGTCGTCCTGGCGATCCTCGCGCTCGATCTGGGGCTTCTTCACCGCAGGTCCTCAAAGGTCTCAATCAAGGAAGCAGCTACCTGGAGCGGGGTCTGGGTTGCGCTGTCGCTGGGCTTCGCGTTCGCGGTCTACCGGGCGATGGGAGAGGAGTCCGGCCTCGAGTTTCTGACCGGGTATCTGATCGAGTACGCGCTATCCGTAGACAATATCTTCGTCTTCGTCCTGATCTTCTCCTACTTCAATGTGCCGGAGAAGTACCAGCATCGCGTGCTCTTTTGGGGGATCATCGGCGCGCTGGTGCTCCGTGGCGTGATGATCGTAGCCGGCTCCGCGCTAGTGACCAGATTTGCCTGGTCGCTATACATCTTCGGCGCCTTCCTCGTCTTTACCGGGTTGAAGATGGCGCTGCAGAACGACGAGGACGCATACAACCCCGAGCGCGATCCAGTACTCCGTCTCGCCCGCCGCCTCGTGCCAGTGACCGACGATTATCGTGGTGACAAGTTTTTCGTTCGCGAGCCGGACCGGAGGGGACGGCAGCGCTACGCGGCCACTCCACTCTTCATCGTCCTGTTGATCGTCGACACGACCGATATCATCTTCGCCACCGATTCGATCCCCGCGATATTCGCCGTCACCCGCGATCCTTTCATCGTCTATACATCCAACATCTGCGCGGTGCTGGGATTGAGGGCCCTCTATTTCCTGCTGGCGAGTGTCGTCGACAAATTCGTCTACCTCAAGGTGGGACTGTCCCTCGTCCTCATCTTCATCGGAGGGAAAATGCTCCTCGAGCACTTCGTCCACCTGCCGATCGTCGCATCCCTCGGCGTGGTTGGTGCACTGCTCGCCGGCTCCATTCTCGCGTCGCTCAGGTGGCCCCGAACCGGGCACTAAACCCCAGCTGTGGGTTACGCTTAGGACGAGAACCACGTCTTTTGTGGGACTTACCCCCTTTTACATAAACTTCAGGATTTCAGCATGAGATTCGCTTCACGCCTGGTGAGTGCGACGGCGCTTGTCCTCGCTCCACTCTCTTACGCGCACGCCCAGAATGCCCCAAAGAACCTGGCGATGGATTTTCGCATGACTAATTCGGTTCAGGGCACGGCGGATTCCGGCGTGATCGTCGGGCACGCGGTCGGCTCCCCCGACAAAATGCGCCTCGACCTATCGATGAAGGGGGCCAGTGCTCAAATCAGTCCGCTCGCGGACAGCGCTGTAAGCATGATCGTGACGGACAGCGGCAAGACCATCACGTATCTAAACTCGAAAAAGAGCCAGTTCCTTCGCGTGAGACCGGCCGAGATGGTTGCGCAGGCCCAGCAGATGGGCGGGATGAAGATGGATTTCTCGGAGACCGCCGCGAAGGTCGACAGCCTTGGAGCTGGCCCAGCGATCCTCGGTCACCCGACTTCCCACTACCGTGTGACTACTGGCATGACGATGACGATCAGCGCGATGGGGCAGCAGCAAACCGTCAAGATCGCGAGCATCAATGAAGCCTACTACGCGACCGACATCACGGGAACTCTTAATCCCTTCGCCAGCCTGAACGGTGGGGACATGGCGAACATCTTTGGAACGACCAACAAGGATTTCGCCGACAAGATGAAGGCGGTGCAGCAGAAGCTCCCCAAAGGAACACCTCTACGGGCATCGAGCTCCGCCACAATCGTCGCGCAAGGACAGACGCGCGTTACCAACAGCGCGGCGGAAGTCACCGGAATTCAGTGGGTCGATGCCGATCCAAAAGCCTTCGAGATTCCATCCACCTATACAGCGGTCCAGTTGCCGGGCATGGGCGGATCTTCGGGCGGCTCAATTCCGCCGAAGTGACCGATTCGCTCCTGATCAGAACTTCACGATCTCTTCGTAAGCCTGTTTGAAATCCTCCACCTGCGGCAGGATCGCGTCCTCGAGCCGTGGCGCATAGCCAACGAAGGTATCGGTCGAAGCTACTCGCTTGACCGGCGCATCGAGCCAGGCGAAGCATTCGTCGGCAATCGCCGCCGCGATCTCCGCGCCATAGCCCCACGACATCGAGTCCTCATAGCCGACGATCACCCGGGAGTTCTTCCTGACTGACGCGAAGACCGTCTCGCGATCCCAGGGACTCAATGTCCGCAGATCGATCACCTCGACCGAGATACCGTTGTCGGCAACTGCGTTTGCGGCGGTGATCGCGCGCTGAAGCGTGGCGCCGTAAGTGACGACCGTTATGTCCGTACCTTCGCGCACGACCTTCGCCTTGCCGAATGGAATCATGAAGTTGGGACCTGGGTACGCCGACTTGTTGTACGTCTGGCGGTAGAGATGCTTGTGCTCGAGGAAGAGGACAGGGTCATCGCACCTGATCGCCGTGCGCAACAATCCATTCGCGTCGAGAGCTGTCGCTGGACAGACTACGCGAAGGCCCGGACAGTGCGTGAAGATCGACGCTCCGGTCTGCGAGTGGTAGATCGCGCCTCGGATGTATCCGCCGTAAGTCGTCCTCACGACGACGGGCGCGGCGAAATTGTTGTTCGATCGCCACCGCATCGTCGCCAGCTCGTCACGGATCTGCATGTAGGCGGGCCAGATATAGTCGAAGAACTGAACCTCGACGACCGGCTTGAATCCGCGAGCTGCCAGCCCGATTGCGCGCCCGACGATGTTCGCTTCCGCCAATGGTGAGTTGTAGACGCGTGCTCCACCGAACTCCTTCTGCAGTCCCCACGTCACCTTGAAGACGCCGCCCTTGCCCTTGACCTTGCCCAAATGCTCTTCGCGCGACACGTCAGCGACATCCTCGCCGAACACCAGGATCTTCTGATCTCGCCGCATCTCGTCCTTCATGCATGCGTTGAGGAGATCGACCATCGTCGTCGGATCGCCGGAGAACTGCGGATCGTCTTCCGTGTCGAATTGCTCGCCCGTGGGGTCGACGTCGGGCGAATACACGCCGTAATAGACTGTCTCTGGTCCGGGCTGGGGCTGCGCCAATGCATCATCGGTCGCCTCGAGCACAATGGCATCGACCTCTTCCTGGATCTGCTTGATCTCATCTTCCGTCGCGTGCCCTTCCGTTACTAGCCACTTCGGAAACTGCGTGACTGGATCTCGGGCGGCATCCGCCTCGCGCTCCGAAGGCGGTCGGTACAGCGTCTCGTCGTCCGAGAGCGAATGCGAATACGGCCGGATCACATGTGCGTGCACCAGCGCGGGTCCTTTGCGCTGCCTCGCATAATCGACCGCCCGCTGCATTACGTCGTAGCTGGCGAGGAGATCGCAGCCGTCCACCTCCTCGATGTGAAAATTCGGGAAAGAGCGAACGAGCTTCGATACGCTACCTCCGGCCGTGTTCACTTCAACGGGGACCGAAATGGCGTAACCGTTGTCCTCGACCAGATAAA
>CATPBD010000157.1 GCA_955652265.1 uncultured Gemmatimonadaceae bacterium
CTGGTGCTTACACGAGGAGAGGTCAGGCTGATTCACTGCTGCTCGCGCTGCGGGAGTCGAGAGTCGTCCCCAACGACTCCGCGGAACACGTCATGCGAACGCCGCTGGCGTTGCTCGTCGACAGTGTGCCGAGCCAGGGTGGGATCGTCGATGCTCTTCGGGCGGCGGTCCAGAAGTACGCAGGCCGCGGCCTGCCGGTGTACACGCTGATGCAGAACGATGGGAGCGCGCGCATCTACGCGGGCGCCTTCGCGACGGCCGGTCAGTCGGCCGAATTGATTCGATCCTTACGCGCAGCGGGCCTCCAGCCCGTCCTCGTTTTCCGAACCGGGAGTGCGCCTTAGTGCGTTTAACGAAGCTCGAGATTCACGGATTCAAGTCCTTCGCCGACCGCACGGAGATGGTGTTCGAGCCAGGTGTGACCGCGATAGTCGGCCCCAACGGCTGCGGGAAATCCAATGTCTCCGATGCCGTGCGCTGGGTGCTGGGCGAGCAACGCGCCCGTACGCTCCGCGGCGCGAAGATGGAAGAAGTGATCTTCCAGGGATCTTCCGCGCGGCGGGCGGTGAACGTCGCGGAAGTATCGCTGTACTTCGAGAATGACGATGGGTCGCTGGACATTCCGTTCCGCGAAGTCGTGATCACACGACGACTGAGTCGCTCGGGGGAGAGCGATTACTTCCTCAACAGCGCTGCCTGCCGGCTGCGCGACATCCACGACATGGTCCGCGGCACGGGACTCGGCGCCGATTCCGGCGTGGTGATCGAAGCGAGAATGGTGGACGCGCTCCTCAGCGACCGGCCGGACGACCGGCGCGAGCTGTTCGAGGAGGCGGCGGGCGTGGGCCTCTACCGCGACCGCAAGCGGAGCGCGGAGCGGCGGCTCGAGGAAACGGCATCCGACCTGTCGCGCATCGACGATCTCATTGGTGAGGTCCAAAGCCAGGTGCGCTCGCTCGCCCGCCAGAGGAAGCGCGCTGAGCGCCACACCGAGCTGATGGGTCGCCGCTTCACGCTCGAAATCGCCCACGCCTCCAGGGAGATGAACGCGTGGCGGGGCGACCTTCTCCGCCTCGAGGAGCGCGTCACGACGCTTCGCGCGCAGGTGCCGATCGAAGAGGAGCGTCTTCGCACCGCGGAATCCGCACGTGACGCCGCTCTCGCCGAGCGTACGACCTCCGAGGCCAGACGCACGGAGCTCTCGCGGCTGGTCTCCGATCAGCGCGAGAGCACGCAACAGCTGCGCGGAGAGATTGCGGTTGCCGAGGAGCGGCTGCGCAACGCGACTTCGCGTCGCGAGCGCGCCGAAGAAGAACGACACGAGGGCGATGCAGTAGCGGGACGTGTGAACACCGAGCTCGAGCGGGCCGCGAATGAGCTTGCAGAAATGGAAGCCGCACTCGGAGCGGCGGACGAAGCGCTAGGGTTCCACGCGCGACACGAGGAGGAAGTTCGCGCCGCGCTCAGCGTCGCGCGCTCCAATGTCGAGCACGGCGATCGGGCGCTCCGCGAGCTGCGCGAGGAGCTGCACCGCACGGATCTCGACCGACAGAGCGGCGAGAGGGAGCGGTCGGAGATCGCGGCACGGAGATCAACGCTCGAGGCAGAGCAATCGCAGCTCTTCGACGCGGCGGAGGCGTCGCGGCGCGACCTCGCCGCAGCGGAAGACGCCGGAGCTATCGCGGCGACGCGTGTCGCTGAGACCTCAGGCGCCGCGGAGGACGCGCGCGATGTTCTGCTCCAGGCTCGCGAGCGAGAAAACGAAGCGCGGTCGGATCTCCTTCGCGCCGACGAGCTGCACACGGCATCGGTTGCCAAGCTCAACGCGCTCGAAGCTCTGGAGAGAGAAAGGGTCGGGCTGGCGCCAGCTGCTGCGCGACTCCTCAGGGAACGAGGGATCTTCGGGGAAGGAGCCGTGCTGGGTCCACTCAGTGACTTCATCAGCGCCGACGCCAATTCCGCTGCCCTGGTCGAGCGCTTCCTCGGCGCAACCGTCAACGCGGTGCTGGTACGCGACCGATCCGTCGCTGAGGCCGTGCGCGCCTGGCACGCGTCGACCGAACCCGGGCCGCTTCTCCTCCTGCCCGTTGACTCGGCGGTCGAACAACCATCGGACGCGTCAGAGATCCCTGGCGGACTCGCTGGGTTGGTAGAAGCATCGTCTCCGGCAGGTGCGTGGGTTCGCGCGCTGCTGGGGCGTGTAACATCGATGGAGAGCGGGACCGCGTTCGTGGACGCCCGTGGCGCGATATGGCTGCCAGCGGCTGAGTCGGGACCCGGTCCTCTGCGCCGGCGCGCGGAAATCACTGACCTAAAGCAGGCCGTCGCGAACAGTGGCGTGGCTCGTCACACCGCCGCCGCCGCTGCCGAGTCTGAACGTGCCGCACTCGCTTCCGCAGAGCGAGCGGCCGTTGCGGCCCAGGAAGCGGCGTCGCAGGCGGCAAGGGCCAACGGCGAAGCCGCCGACAATTCTGCAACACTCGCGAGGCAACACCAGCGCGCCGCACGCGAGGCTGCGGAAGCTCGCGCCCTCATCGAGAGACTGGCCGAACGTGAAACCGCGACGATCTCACGTCTCGAAACGCTGTCGAGTGGAGCGCGCGAGATCGAGGCAAGGATCGCCGAACATGAAGCCGTCCTCTCCGGCGCGAGAGAGATGCTGGCGACGGCCGAACAGAAGCGGGACGACGCCCGCGAGCAGCGGACCGCGAGCCAGATTCGCCGGGCCCAGGCTCAGGCGCAGCTCGAGGTAACATCGGACCGGCGGCGGCACCTGAGCGAGGAATTCGCCTCAGCCACGGGGCGTCTCGAGTCATTGCAGCTCGAGCTCACGACGCTCTCGAGCGCCGATGAGCAGCTCACTCAGCAGTTGTCGCAGTGGCAGAGTGATCTCGACGCCAGGCAAGCAACGCTCGAAGACGCGGAACAGAAGCTCACTGACGCCGAACAAGCAGTGCGTGTGGTGGACGAGCGTCTGACGAACGAGGAGCGCCTGCTCACGGAAATGCGACATGATGTCGCCGCACTGGGTGAGGAGCTGCACTCCGCGGAGCTCCGCTACACCGAGCTGTCGGGGCGAAGAACGGCAATCCGTGAACGGCTGGAGGCAGAATGGAAGAAGCCGGTCGACGAGCTGCTGGCGGGAGCGGAAAATCTTGAGCTGGACGACGAGTCGCTCCGCGCCGAAGCCGCAGTGGTGCGCGAGCAGCTGGAGGCCCTCGGGCCCGTCAACCCGCTGGCGATCGAGGAGCACCAAGAGGAGACGAAGCGTCTCTCCTTCCTCACCGCTCAGCGCGATGACCTCAATGCCGCGAAGGGCTCTCTGCAGCAGGCCATCCGCGAAATCGACACGACGGCGCGTGAGCTGTTTCTCCAGACCTTCGTCAAGGTGCGTGAGAATTTCCGCAATATCTTCATGACGCTGTTCGGCGGCGGCGAGTGCGACCTTAGACTCGAAAATCCGGAGAGCCCGCTCGAGGGTGATATCGAGATCCACGCGTCACCGCGCGGGAAGCGGACGCAGCGAATTCATCTCCTTTCGAGCGGAGAGAAGGCGCTCGTTGCGCTTTCATTGTTGTTTGGAATCTTCCTCACGAAGCCGAGTCCGTTCTGCCTGCTCGACGAGGTGGACGCGCCGCTGGACGATCAGAACATTGGACACTTCGTGCGGATGCTCAATCGCTTCAAGGCCAACACCCAATTCATCGTGATCACGCATAATCCGCGTACGACGACGGAAGCGGCGGATGCGGTGTACGGGGTGACGATGCAGGAGCCGGGAGTATCGTCGCTGGTCAGTGTCCGCATGCGTGGCAAGACCGTCGACGAAACGATCTCTCCAGCGCATCCCGCGCACACACCACAGCTGCACGACGAGACCGCCGAAGCCGACACAACGCCAGTCACCGCTTAAATGCTAGTAGTCATGCAGCACGACGCGACGGCGAAAGACGTCGATCGAGTCGTCAGTATCATCAAGGAGATGGGTTACGAAGCGAGACCGATGCCCGGCGCGCAGCGCACGGCCGTCGGACTCGTGGGCAACGATGGTCGTGTGGATGCGTCGCGGCTCGAGGCCTTGCCGGGCGTCGCGCAGATCATTCACGTCACGCAGCCGTACAAGCAGGTGTCGCGTGAGTGGAGGGCCGAGAACACCGTCGTGACGCTAGCGCCGGGCGTCACCGTAGGCGGCGACGCTGTCGTCGTCATCGGTGGACCGTGCTCGGTTGAATCCGAAGAACAGATTCTCTCCGCAGCGCGAATCGTGAAGGCGGCGGGCGGTAACGCTCTGCGCGGTGGCGCATTCAAGCCACGGAGCTCTCCGTATTCCTTTCAGGGGTTGGGAAAGAAAGGTCTTTCGCTCCTCGCGCGCGCCGGCAAGGAGACCGGACTCCCGATCGTGACCGAGGCTATGGATTCCGACGGTGCCCAGATGGTCGCCGAAGTCGCCGCCTGCATCCAGATCGGCGCGCGCAACATGCAGAACTATTCGCTGCTGAAAACCGTCGGCAAGATGAAAACCCCCGTGCTGTTAAAGCGGGGGATGGCGGCGACGATCAACGATCTGCTTCTGAGCGCAGAATACATCCTCGCCGAGGGAAACGAGAACATCATCCTGTGCGAGCGCGGAGTGAGGAGCTTCGATCCCGCTGCCCGCAACATGCTCGATCTTACCGCGATCCCCATAGTCCACCGGCTCTCGCATTTGCCGATCATCGCTGATCCGAGCCACGGCACGGGGCTCCGCGACAAGGTGATTCCGATGGCTCGCGCGGCAGTCGCCGCCGGCGCGGATGGTGTGCTGATCGAAGTGCATCCCGAGCCCGATCGCGCGCTCTCCGACGGCGCCCAGTCGCTGTATCCCGATCAATTCACGCAGCTGGTCGGCGAGCTTCGCGCCGTTGCTGCCGCGATCGGCCGCAGCATCCCTCCCGCAAAAAGCGGAACGGCACAGCTGTAGCAGGGTAAGCTCACATATGAAAAGCCTCACCTGTCTCTCGGCGATGGCGTTCGCCGCTCTTCCGATTACGGCGCGGGCACAGAGCGCTGACGCGATCATCGATCGCGCAGCGGCGGCGTATTCCCGTCTCAGCAGCATGCGCGCGGAGTTCACCCAAACGCTGACCAATCCGCTCACCGGCAACACACAGACGACGAGCGGCGTGATACTGCGCAAGAAGCCAAATCTCCTCAGCATCAACTTCGAGAGTGGTGATCGCGTCGCAGCCGACGGCTCAACGCTCTGGCTTTACCTACCCAGCAGTGTTCCCGGGCAGGTGGTTCGCATGCCATACAGGGGTGAGAATGCGAGCTCGGTGGATCCGGCCGACCAGTTTCTGAATTCCCCTCGCACCCGGTTCACGGTGTCCTCAGCGGGCGCGGCCACCATCGGTGGGCGCGCGACCCACGCGATCACGCTCGTGCCGAAGCGGGCCAACATGGGTTTCACGGGCGCCCAGGTCTGGATCGATGACGACGATTCGAGCATCAGGCAATTCGACCTCGAGACGACGAACGGCTTGAAGCGGCACGTGGTGATCACGAGCTTCACGCCAAATCCTGAGCTGAGCCGATCGACTTTCCGCTTCACGGTGCCGAAGGGAGTGAAAGTGGTCGATCAGGCGAGCGGAGCCGTGTTCTAGGACGCCGATTCCGGGATTTCCGCCGCTACCTGCGGCCGCGTACCAATCCCGCCACTGCCGCGAGCTTCTTCTGATCCACCCCGCGGTACTTCGCAATCTCCACCGCCGCCGCCGACAGCGCACGATAGACGTCGAGCGCTTGCCCATGCCCCACCAGTGCGCGCAGGTGCTTCCCTACCGTCTCGGCGTCTCCACGTACGATCGGACCCGTGAGCGCGTCGTCCGGAAGAGCCTTCTTGATGTTCGCGAGCGCGCCATTCATCAGGCTCTCGACTGCCTGGTACGCGCTCGAATCGGGAACACCGATGTCGTGGAGCAGATGCCCGGCAACCGACGCGAGAACGACGGGGAAGTTCGAGGAGATCACGGCTGCCGCGTGGTAGGCAGGCTTTGTCCCTGACGGAATGTCGAGCGTCCGTGCGCCGAGGTGGCCGGCAAGCCGCCGTGAGGTGGCCCTGGCGGCGTTCTCACCATCGATGCCGATCCATCCTTTGCGCAAGAGCTCCGCGGACACTTCAGGTTCGCTGAACGGCACCAGCGGATGAAACGTCCCGCCCGGAAAGCCGGACTCACTCAGTGCGCGCAGTCCCGCAGGTTCGGCGATCGCCGATGTATGAAGAATTACCGTGCCCCGCGTAATGCGTCCGTCGCTGCTGGCGACGATTAGCTCTTCGATTGTCTCATCGAGCTGCGGGTCGCGCACGCAGACTATGACTACGTTCGCGCTCGCAATCTCCGCAGGCAGCGCTCCCGACGAAGTGGCGACGCCGGACGGACGCTTGCCGTGAAGGCCGACGACCTCGACCCCTGATGCACGAAAGGCGCGGGCAAGCCCGCGCCCCACGTGACCCGGCCCGATGATGAAGACCCGCTCGCTCACTGATCTTCCGGGCTGCCGCCTGGCTGCGCCTGTGCAGTGGCTTTGTGGAGCAGCTCGCTCTCGCTCCGCGCCCCGTGCGCGAGCTCCAGCGCCCTTTGCAGCGCCTTATCGACGGAAGCCCGACGTCTGAACTCCGCCTCGCTCCCGAACACGTAGCGGGCGATGTCGAACCCAATGACCCGTGAAACGAGCGGCTCGGCGTCGTCAAACACCGGGCGCGGAATGTCGATGCCCCGCTCTCGCATCCGCTTCCAGACCTCGTCCCGCATCGCCGGTGTTACGACGAAGTCAGGCGACGTTGTGCCGTGGGTGGTCTTGATGTAGAGGGCGTAGTCCGTCACTGCGTCGCGGAAGTGACCTGCATTTGCGCCTAGGGCGCGAATGAAATTTCCCTCGACAACGGGGGCAGTGCTGTCTCCCGCCGCCACGTCGGGTGTGATGCCACCTCCCCCGTAAACAACGCGTCCGCTATCGGTGTGAAATCTTTCCCGCTTCACGGGCGTTGGGTCGTCGGTCTCGTCGTCGCTGGGCTGCCGCCGGGTGATGGAGCGTCCGACGGGCGTGAACCACCGCGCGGTAGTGAGCTTCAGGCCACCCTGGTCGCCGAAAGAGACGACGCTCTGCGCGCTTCCCTTTCCGTACGTAGACGTTCCCACAATTAGCGCACGGTCGTGATCCTGCAGCGCCCCGGCAACGATCTCAGCGGCGCTCGCGCTGCGACCATCGACGAGAACGATCAGCGGGAGGTTCGGCCAGCGCTGCCTGGCGGTGTCGGCATATTCGCGATTGGCTTCAGGCAGTCGGCCGCGCATGCTGACGATCTTCTGCCCGGGATTCAGAAACAGATCGGATACTCTCACTCCCTGGTTCAGCAATCCACCGGGATTCGTGCGCAGATCGAGCACGAGCGTCTTCATTCCGTGGGCGAGAAGATTGTTGATCGCTAAGTTCAGCTCTTTTGCGGTCGAATCGCTGAATGCCTTGAGGTCGATGTACCCAACCCCGTCGCCGAGCATCGAGGATCTTCGGACCGCACTTTGATGAATCGTTGTGCGCACGAGCGTGATCTCGATTGGGTTCGGCACTCCCGGCCGTTCAATTTTCAAGGTCACGGAAGTACCGGGCTTTCCGCGCAGCGCCTTGGATGCCTCTTCGCTGGTCCAGCCCTTGGCAGGCTTGCGCATGATCTCGACTATCCGATCTCCGGGCTGCAGTCCCGCGCGCTCAGCGGGTCCGCCGGGAAGCGGCGCGACCACGATGAGCCAACCGTCGCGAAGGTCTGTCTCCAGTCCCAACCCCGCGTAATTGCCGGTGGTTGACTCGCTGAGCCGGGCAAAGCGGTCTGGAGGAAGAAATGTCGAGTAGGGATCTCTCAGCTCGTACAGCATTCCGTCGACTGACTTGCGGTAGATCGCAGAATCGCTGATGGCATCGACGTAGTCATTCTGCACGTGGCGCAGCACGTTGTCGAACAGCTGAGCGCCCTCGTACGTCGTGAACATTCCGGTGCGCGATCCTCGCTGCAGCAACCATCCGCCGGTGACGAGTGCGCCGAGCAACGTGCCGGCGACAATGACAGTGCGCGCGCGTGCCGATGCGCTGGGAAGTCTGAGTTTCATACTCTCTTTAACTCTTGATGCTGCCAAAAGGTTGCGGGAACGCGGCCCCTAAGGCGGAGATCACCCGTTTGAGCACTATAATTTCGCTGCCCGTCCCATCTATCAACTTGATCGGGCCGCACTCCGGATGCGAGTGCTGCCACGCAGGTTCTACGAACTTCCGAAATGCATTTCCAACCCGCTCGTGGAAATCGTCGCCGGAGCGCTCCATGCGGTCGCGTTTCCCACGCGCGTCAGCTCGTCCGAGGCCTTCCCGCGGCGGAACGTCCAGGAGCAGCGTCAGGTCGGGCACCAACCCGTTCGTCGCCAGCCGATTGGCAGCACGAACCTCCTCTTCCGGCAGTCCCCGTCCCACGACCTGATATGCGTAGGTGGAGAGAAAAAAACGGTCGACCAGAACAACGCTTCCTTGCTCAAGCGCGGGCGCGATTTCCCGCGCAATCAGCTCCGCGCGCGACGCCATGAAGAGCAGAGCTTCAGTCGCCGGCGTCATGTGATGCTCGGAATCGAGGAGAATCGCGCGAATTGCGTCGCCGACCGGAGTTCCGCCGGGCTCGCGGACGGCGACAGCGGTGACGCGGGCAATCGCCAGGCGCTCAGCAAGCAGTCTGATCTGCGTGCTCTTGCCCGCGCCTTCAGCTCCCTCGAAGACGATCAGCTTCTCGCGGGACATGCTCAGGAGAGAGTGATGATCGGGCTCGCCGCGCCCTTCTTCATGCCATCCATGATCCACTGATTCACGCGCATCATGAGCTTGTCGAAGTTCTCCTGCGCCGCGACCGCGCGCTGGTAGACCGGCTGCGACTGGATCCCTTCGAGCATGGAGTCGAGCTGCTGCTCCATTTCCGGAGTCGGATTCTCTCCGCGCTGGATCAGCCGCTGCGCGTCTCCCCGCAATGTCTCCATCTCTTGCAGCAGCTTCACCGCTTCACGGTCTTCGTTCAGGGCTTCGCTCGACCGCTTGAGCGCCTGGTATTCGGGGCTCTGCCCAATCAGCCGGCCCAGCTCCTTTGCCTTTTCTTCCAGCATTGCTTCTCCTCTCAGCCTTGCGCGCTCAACTGCATCGTGCGAACACGAATCGCTCCCTGCCGGTTAGATCGAGCTGCACCTCGATGTCACCGTACCGCCCATCCACAGCAATCATCTCGGCTACAGTTCCGGCGCGACGGGTATCGACCTCGAGTGCGAGCAGTCCTCCAGGGGTTAGAAACGCCGCGGCGTTTCCAACGAGCTCTCGGGTCACTGCCAGCCCATCATCCCCGCACAGGAGCGCGAGGCTCGGCTCCCAATCGCGGACGTCCGGCGGGAGGTCAGGGATTTCAGCGAAGCTGATGTAGGGCGGATTGCACACGATGACGTCCATTCTTTCGCCCGCGAGAGGGGCAAGCAGCGAGCCGTGACGGAACTCAACTGGCGCTTTCAGGACCCGGACGAGCGAGGCGGCGTTCGCCGTCGCTACAGCCAGAGCGTCCAGCGAGATGTCGGTGGCGAGGACGAGATCGAATTCGCGCTCGAAGGCGAGCGAAAGTGCGATCGCGCCCGAGCCTGTGCCGATGTCAGCGACCGTCCGCGTCTCCTCGTCGCAACGCTCGAGGACGCACTCGACGAGCAACTCGGTCTCGACCCGCGGGATGAGGACGCGCTCGTCGACTTCGAGCGTAAGATGTCGAAAGCACGCGCGGGAAACCGCGTAGGCGAGTGGCGCACCAGCGGCTCGCTTCATCGCCGCGCGAATCACCGCGCGAGCCACGTCCGGCGACGCATCGGCGATCGAGTTGGCGGCTGCCCAGAATTTCGGTACGTCGAGCACCGCAGCAACGATTTCGCGCGCTTCGCGTTCCGGCTCGCTCACACCTTCTGATTCGAGCATTGCCGCGGAACCGGCGAGCAGATCGCCGATCGTACCGATCGGGAGGCTCGTCGGAAAGACGGCAGCACTGGACTTACTCGCCAAGCTTCTCCTCCACGTCGGCCACCTTGAGCGCCTCGATGAACGGCTCGATTTCGCCGTTCAGAACCTTCGTCAGCTCGTGGAGCGTGAGGTTTATGCGGTGATCGGTAACGCGGTTTTGCGGATAGTTGTAAGTCCTGATTTTCGCGGACCGGTCGCCGGTGCCCACCTGGGTTTTGCGCATCCGCGAGCGCGCAGCTTCCTGCTCGGCGATTCTCGCGTCGAGCAACCGCGCGCGCAGAACTTCCATCGCCTTGAGCTTGTTTTGAAGCTGCGACTTCTGATCCTGCTGGCTGACGACGATTCCGCTCGGGATGTGCGTGATGCGCACGGCGGAATCGGTGGTGTTCACGCTCTGGCCACCCGGACCGGACGAGCGAAACACGTCGATTCGGAGATCCTTGTCCTCGATCTTGAGGTCGATCTCTTCGGCTTCGGGCAGGACTGCAACAGTCGCGGCGGAAGTGTGAATGCGTCCCTGACTCTCGGTCACTGGCACGCGCTGAACGCGATGCACCCCTGATTCCCAGCGCATCGCACCGAAAGCGCCGTCGCCTTTCACCTTGAAGATCGCTTCCTTCATTCCGCCGAGCGTGCCTTCGGATTGTGAGATGATCTCGATACGCCAGCGGCGTCCTTCGGCGAAGCGGGTGTACATGCGATAGAGATCGGCGGCGAAGATCGCGGCCTCATCGCCGCCGGTGCCGCCCCTGATCTCGACGATGGCCGGGCGGTCGTCGAGTGGGTCATGCGGAATGAGCGCCGGCTTTATCTGCGCGAGGAGCGCGTCGATGGACTTCTCCAGTCGGGCGATCTCGGCTTCAGCCTCTTGCGCCATCTCCGTATCTTCAGAATCGCGGAGCTCGCGGCTCTCCGCCAGCTCCTGCTCGTATCTCTGAAGCTTGGCGGCCATTTCTACCAATGGCTGGAGATGTCTGTGCTCCCGGCCCAGCGCCGCCATGCGCTGCTGGTCCCGTACGGTCTTCGGATCGGAAAGCTCTCGCTCTACCTCAGAGCCACGCTCGACGGCGTCTCTGAGCCGGTCGCGGAGACTCAGCTTTCGCTGCTAGAGCCAGCGGCTTGCTTGCCGTACTTCTGACGGAAACGCTCAACGCGTCCCGCGGTATCGACGAGCTTCTGCTTGCCCGTGAAGAAAGGGTGGCAGCTGGCGCAGATGTCGGTGTGAATCTCCGCCTGAGTGGAGCGGGTCTGGTATGTATTGCCGCAGGCGCACCTTACGGTCGCCGTAGCGTAAACTGGATGGATATCGGGTTTCATCGGAGTCTCTTTTTGTTGTTCGTGTACAGCTTTGAACTATAGCCAAATCGGACTGCTCAAACAAGTTAGGACCGTCCCTTTTTTGTCCGGCGCCCTCGTTCCCCCGCATTTCAAGATGCATCTTAGGCGGATGAAAGCACTCGCACTAATTCCACTGCTCTCGCTCGCTATCGGGATCAGCATCCTCGACGCGCAAGTACTCCCGACGAAGCCCCCGATCCCCGTTTCGCCCGGTGCAGCCTCCAACGAGCCGGGATCGAACCTCACTGTTTATCTACTGACCTTTGGCTGGGGCGACGAGGTCTGGGCTCGATTCGGACACAACGCCATCTGGATTAAGGATCGCACGCGCGGGACGGACACCACCTACAACTGGGGGATGTTCGATTTCAATCAGCCGCACTTCCTGCAACGATTCCTGACGGGTGACACGCGATACTGGATGGAAGCGATCAGCCTCGATTCGATGCTGAAATACTATAAGCAGAATAATCGCTCCGTCCTGGCGCAGGAGCTCAATATGACTCCCGCACAGCGCCTCGAGCTTCAACGATTTGTTCAGTGGAACGAGCAGCCCCAGAACAAGTTCTACCGCTACGACTATTACCGCGACAACTGCTCGACGCGTCTCCGAGACGCCCTCGACCACGCGGTCGGCGGGCAGCTCCAGACATCGACTGTCACCCGAATGACTTCCGGCACCTATCGCTTTCACACGCTGCGGCTGTTGGGCGACAA
>CATPBD010000158.1 GCA_955652265.1 uncultured Gemmatimonadaceae bacterium
AGGGAATTCGGAGGCCTATCCCCAGGGGTAGCGTAATCGGCGACTCATGATACTCGACGTAGGCGGTGTCAGCAGCGCGCGATGTCGTGTCCTGGGCCCACAAGCCACCGGTGAGAAGGGCCAACGCGATCGCGGCGAGAATTGGTGGCTTCATGTACTCAGAGTGAGAAAGTTTCGCAGAATCTCCTTTCCATTCTGCGTGAGGATCGATTCCGGGTGGAATTGCACACCCCATACTGGATGCGCGCGATGCTTCACGGCGTGTATCTCGCCCGGGTCATCCTGGGCTCTCGCTGTGACCTCGAGATCACTAGGCAGCGACTGCGATTCTATTACCAGCGAATGGTAGCGCATCACTTCCAGGGGATTCGGAATGTTCTTGAACAGCCCGCTTCCGTCGTGGGTTACGCGAGAAGTCTTGCCGTGCATCAGAGTACGTGCTCGCACCACCTTTCCGCCGTATGCCTCACCGATCGCCTGATGCCCGAGACACACTCCCAAGGTCGGAATACTTTTGCCCCATTTCCTTATGGCTGCGACCGTGATGCCCGCTTCGGACGGGGTACAAGGTCCGGGCGAGATCACCAGACGCGTTACACCCATGGCTCCAATATCCTCCACCGAAATCTCGTCGTTACGCTTCACGACCGGGCACTCTCCAAGCTCGCCGAGATACTGAACGAGGTTGTAGGTGAAGGAATCGTAGTTGTCGAGGACGAGGAGCATGCGTAATTCTAGCGAGTCAGTTTCAGGCGCGAGGATGGAACTGCTTATGAACGCTACGCAGGTATTCGCGATCGATGTGCGTGTAAATCTGAGTCGTCGAGATGTCGACGTGCCCCAGCATCTCCTGCACCGCTCTCAGATCCGCGCCACCTTCGAGGAGATGCGTCGCAAACGAATGCCGGAGCGTGTGCGGCGAAACGGGCTTCGTGATTCCGGCCTGCCGCACGTATTTGCGGAGAATTTTCCACGCGCCCATTCTCGAGAGTGGTTGCCCGCGGGCGTTCAGAAAGAGCACGCCCTTCCCTTCGCCCTTCTCCAGTGCAGGACGAAGCTCCCGGAGATAGACCGCGGTGGCGCCTATGGCTTTTCTACCGATCGGCACCAGACGCTCCTTCGCTCCTTTGCCGAACACCCGCACGAGATGATCCTGAAGCATCACGTCGCGAACGTTGAGTGAGATCCATTCCGAAACCCGGAGGCCCGCACCGTAGGCCAGCTCGAGCATGGCGCGGTCGCGGAATGCCAACGGTTCGTCGAGCGAAGGCGCGGTGAGCAACTTCTCTACCTCCGCCACGCCCAGGACTTCGGGAAGCGTCCGCCATTTCTTGGGTGTCTCCAACCGTTCACTCGGGTCTTTGACAACGAGACCTTCTCCAAGCAGGAACTTGAAGTAGGTGCGGACGGCCGACACGTTCCGTCGAATCGACGCTGGCGCGAGTCCCAGATCTTTCAGGTGATACACGTACTCGCGCAAGGCGCGGGTACCAACCTCACTCGCGGACGAAGCGCCCTTGACCGAGGCGTAGGTTACGAACCTGGCAATGTCGAGTTTGTAGGCCTTGCTCGTCTGGACGGACGCGCCCTGCTCCAGCGCGAGAAAGTCGTCGAACCGCTCGACGTAGAACGCGCGGGCAATCGCGTCATCAAGAGTCTTGCTACTCACGCTTTTTCCCGTGGCGTTTGAAGAGCCATAGCCCGACTGAGAGCACCACAATGCCAATGGCGATTGCGCCGGCGACCTTGCCGGATCGTACCAGATAGTGCTCGACGACGTCCCAATTGTCGCCGGCGCGGAATGCCAGAAACGTAATGAGCCCAAACCAGACCGCGGATGCGCTGGCGACCGACAGTATCACTCTAGCCGCGGGAAGCTTCATGGCGCCCGCGAACGGCGGGACAATCGCCCGTACCCCCGGCAGGAATCGACTTACGAACAGACCTCCAAAGCCGTAGCGCTTGTGGAGCTGCTTGATCCGCTGCTCGGCGTCCGGTCCTGCATATTTCTCGAGGCGCCTCAGGAATGCCTTGGAGCCGAACCGACGTCCCAGCGCATAGGTGATGCACGCCCCGCCGACGTTGCCGAACCAACCGAGAAAGAACACAGTGAAGGCCGAGCCGTGAGCCCTGTCGGCGAGGAAAGCGCCGAACGCGATTACCGCGTCTGAAGGAAATGGGGGGAAAAAGTTCTCGAACGCCGACAGCACCGCAATGGTGGCGTAAAGTGATCCGAGCGGCAGGTCACCCAGCCACCCTGTTATTGATTGGAGCATTCGCTACCGCTTCCTGATTAGCGTGGCGACGGCGATGCAGGCGAGACCCTCTTTGCGGCCGATCCAGCCCATCCCTTCGTTCGACTTTCCCTTGACGCTCACGCTCTGTGAATCGATACCGAGCGCAGTCGCGAGTCGCGCGCGGATCTCATCGCGATGCGGGGCGAGCCGCGGCAACTCGGCGATCACCGTAACGTCGACCTGCCCCACCGCGTAACCGGCGGTCGAGATTCGTCTCACTGCAGCTTCGAGCATACCAACCGAATCGCGATTCTTGTTTGCGGGGTCGGTGTCGGGAAACATCTCCCCAATGTCGCCCAGGCTCGCAGCACCCAGTATTGCGTCGGTAATCGCGTGACAGATCGCGTCTGCGTCGGAATGACCTTCGAGGCCGAGTTCCGATGGTATCAAAACGCCGCCGAGTGTTAGTGGGCGGCGGGGCGCGTAACGGTGGGAGTCGTAGCCGATGCCGACGCGGATTGAGGTGGTGTGTGTTGGAGTGGTCGGCGGCGACGAAGCACCGCGCGGCTCACGCGGCATCCGCGCGTATTGCCGGCGCCGAATCGAGGAGCGTGTAATCCTGTTTCCTGCGCGCAGGCGTGAACCCCGCATCCCGGATCAGGCGCTCCATCTCGTCAGTCGATGTCCGGTGCGTCGTGTTCGCGGCGGAGACGACATTCTCTTCGATCATCAGTGAGCCGAAGTCGTTGCATCCGAATCGTAGCGCTATCTGTCCGATCTTCATTCCCATTGTCACCCAGCTCGACTGAAGGTTGGGGACGTTGTCGAGGACGACTCGCGCGAAGGCGACAGTGCGCAGATACTCCGTGGCGCCCGTTTTGGGCTGGTGCGACATCGTCGGAGTGTTCTCGGGCTGAAGCGGCCAGCATATGAAGGCAGTGAACCCCCCTGTCCGCGACTGCACCTCTTTCACTCTCTGGAGATGCTCGAGCCGCTCGGCCAATGTTTCCCCAAGGCCGTACATCATGGTCACGGAGG
>CATPBD010000159.1 GCA_955652265.1 uncultured Gemmatimonadaceae bacterium
CCGACGATGGAGTACAAGACGCTCCGCTACCCTGGACACGCGCGGATCATGGAAGCGATTCGCGAGCTCGGACTGCTCGATCTGAAGCCGGTGGACGTGAAAGGAATGAAAGTCGTCCCGCGCGATCTCGTCGTCGCCGCGATGGGCCCGCGCCTCACCAAGCCGGACGCGTTCGATCTCGTCGCGCTGCGCGTGGTCGCCGAGGGAACCAAGGGCGGGAAGCCAAGGAAAGTCGGCTGGGAGATGGTTGACTACTACGACAAAGAGAACGGCATCAGCGCGATGGAGCGCTCAACGGGCTACTCGTTGTCGATCATCGGGCAAATGCAGGCACGGGGAGAAATCGGAAAGGCCGGGGTGTTCACTCCCGACGAAGCGATTCCCGCCCAGAAGTACATCGCCGAGCTCGCGAAAAGGGGCGTGGTGATCAAGAAAATGAAGTCTTGAACCGCAACTGGCGGTGGAAACTGACAACTGTGACCTGACAACTGCAACTGAACATGCTGGAGTTGCCAGTAGCTAAGATTTCAGTTTGTTAGTTCACTACGTCCGGACTTTACCGGCGCGCTTCAGGGTACAGGCAAAAGCCTGTGCCTTAAGACTACTGAGGGAAGTCTGGGCGTCGTGAACTAATCAACTGGCATCTACGCCACCGATAACGCCCGCCTGTTCAGTTGCGGTTGAAGTTGTCAGTTCCTGCTTCTTCAGTTGCAGCTACTCCGTCCCTTAGTGCTCAGCCAACAGATAAATCGCGCTCAGCACGAGAAGAAAGTACGGAACGAGCGCCGCCGCCCCGACGTAATCCCTCGCCACGCGCTGTCCGAAGAAAAGCGCGCACAGGTTGATCGCCCCGACGACGGCGCCCAGGAATGCGACCGTGGGATCGCGCGTGAGGATCAACACCACGCAACCCATTCCGCTCAGCGCGCCGGCAGACACTTCCAGAATCGTGATCACCACGAACATCACTCCGACTGTCCCGGCCAGCGGGCTCTTCGCAAAATGCTGGTCGAGGTACGCGCGGTTTCCCCGACGATCCACCACCTTGTCGATTCCCGATTGCAGGAACAAGATTGCGAGGAACGCCGACACGAGTATCTGCAGAATGTACGAGGCAGTCTCGGGCGAGTTCACGTTTGACATGGAGTTATTGTATCACTGTCGAGGCAAAACTGTCCAATTCCCGCGGCCGATGATTCACTGGAATAGAGCGAAGTCCGTAGTTGTTGCTGTCCTTTGCGTTCTTGGCTGTCGGCCGCAAATGGAAGTGAGCCCGCGTGCGCTGCTCGACACCTCGGACCAGCTCGTGGTGGTGATTACCCCCACTTGGACCTCGACGACCGGGACCGTACAGCGCTACGAGCGCGCAACGCCGGCGTCGGAGTGGCGATCGCTCGAGCCCGCGATTCCGGTTGTGGTTGGGCGCACCGGCATCGCCTGGGGCATAGGGTTCGACGGCGTTTCATCCGATGGCCCACACAAGCACGAAGGCGACGGGAAGGCACCGGCTGGAATCTTTCCACTCGACACCGCGTTCGGTTTCGCCCCGCGCGACTCGGTGCAGAACGTGAAGCTGCCTTACGTTCAATTGCTGCCCACTACGGACTGCGTGGATCACACTGCCTCTGCTCACTACAATACCGTCGTCGACAGGGCGTCAGTTCCGCGCGTCGATTGGAACAGCGCCGAGCACATGCGGCAGGTCGCGCAGTACAAGATTGGAGTGATCGTCGGATACAATGCCGCACCGCCGGTGAAAGGACGGGGCTCCTGCATCTTTCTCCACATCTGGGCCGGGCCGGATTCGCACACCGCGGGCTGCACGGCGTTCGACGAGGCGAAGCTGCGTGACGTGATGATGTGGCTGGATCCCGCGAAGCGACCCCTGCTCGTCCAGCTCACTGCGGACGACTATCGAAACTTGCGAGCCGGATGGAAGCTTCCGACACTCGACCTGCGGACGATCTAGAGTCTCGCCTTCAACCCGAAGCTGAGAGTCCTGCCAGGTACCACCGTGATGTTGTCCGGCTCGCCATGCTGGCGGTTGAGGAGGTTCTCACCGCTCAACGTAAAGGCGATTCCGCGGAAAAGATTCCGTCCGATGCTCGCGCGCAAGCGCGTCACACCGCTGTACTGGAGCCAGTAATTCCGTAACTGCTGGCCGACGAGTGCGGCATCGGTTTGCGTGGAATTCGAGAATGCCCCCGCGAGCGCCACTCGATCGTAGTTGATCCAGTCCCACGAACGTGAGGCAGTTAGCGACCCCGCCCAGCTCGCGCCCACCGTCGCCGCCGTGATGCTTCCGGTTCTCGCCGGCACCTCGAGCATTCTGTCGCCGACCTGCAGATCGCCCGTGTATCCTCTCGCCACCTGGCGCACTCTGCTGTCGACCGTCGAGAAAGTTCCCGCCAGCGAGAGCGCCGCGACCGTCACATCGCTTTTCAGCTCCCACCCGCGATTCGAGATTTCGCCGACATTTTGAAGCGCGTACGCGATGTGACGATCTTCAGGACGCACGGCCTGCCATGCCGGCGGGGCCTGCGTGCGTGGACTCGAATACTCGTAGGCCACGCGCTGAATGAGGCCGGATGCGAGCTGGTCGAACCGGGTGACCTGCAGTCCGAAAGATTTTCCGAGGAAGAAATCCATCCCGGCTTCTATTCCGGATTGCTCCTCGGGCGACAGGCTGAGCTGATGCGCCTGCCCGCGCGGATCGAACCACGCGGTCTCTCGCGCAGCTGTAGCTGCCGGACGAATCCCCCGCCCATAAGCTGAGCGCAGCTTTATCGTCAGCGGGCCATAATCGCGGAGCATTGCAGCGCCGATCATCGGCAGAACGGAGGTAGTGCTGTTGCCGATCACATCATTCCGCTCAACGCGCAGACCTCCCGTGAGATAAGCGGCGTCACGCCATGACACATTTGCCTGCGTCACGCCCGCCATCGTCCGGCGCTGTATGACAGACTGGGCCACCTGGGCCGTAAGAGTGTCGACCTGCGGCTTGTAGTCGAGCAGTGAGCCTTCTCCAGCAAATGTGAGAGTCGCACCAACGCTCTCGGCATCGCCGAGCTGCGCCACACTGCTGGCGCGGAGAGTAGTCAGATTCGCGCTTCCGCCAGCGGTTCCCAGGTCCGGCCCGGTCGCGGATGGAAGGGGCGTGTTGTAATCAGCGAGATTCGACAGGCGACTCGCGTCAAAACCCGCGACGAGCGCGTGGGTCCAACGCTCGCTCTGAATGATCGTCGCGCTAGCGCCCACGGTGTACTCGCGCACCGATTCCGGAGTGGTCAAGCCCGCGCGAGTCGCACTGACCGAATCGCGAAAAAGCGGACTGAAGGGATCCGCCGAGCGGCTGTCGAACGCCCTTCCGGTGGCTGTCGCTATCAATTTCGAGCGCACCAGTCGAAATCCAGCGGTCCCGGTCTCGTGCCTCACGAATGCGCCGGGAACGTATGCTCCGACTCCGCCCGAGGTTAAGCTCACGCTGCCGGACTGTGCACTCGATCCACCGCGAATTGTCACCGCATGATCCTGAGTAACCGCGGATCGAGGCACATACGCACTGGAGGCTGCGCCAACAGCCGACCGCACCTCCGCGCTCGGCGCGCCGTCGGTGCCGTCGTGCCGTGTCACAATGTTGATCACGCCGCTGATGGCGTCGGTTCCGTACAGCGCGGCACCCTGCGGTCCCCGGATGATCTCGATCCGTTCGACGGTCTCGGGAGTGAGCTGCGTGATCAGCAGCGGATTCGCCAGCTCGATTCCGTCGACATAGATCTTGGGGTAGCTCGCGCCGAACGAGCTAGTGCCGCGAATGCTTCCATAATGTGCGAGCAAGGATGTCGGAGGGGTTTGCCAGAGCCATAAGCCCGGCACCGCATCACTCAACGCCTGTGCGAAGTTCCCATCGGAGTACCGCGAGAGCTGCGATCCATTGACGACGTTCATTGCGATGGTCAGCCGCCGAGCGGGGGCTTCGATCGCACTGCCGGTGACGACGACGCGATCCAGCACTCTTGGGGGGCGCTCCAGCTCGTCACTCTTTTGAAGTGGCTGTAACGGCGAGAGAACTACGTGGTCCCCGCCCGCGGTCACGGGCAGCACAGAAGTTCCGCGCAGCAGAAGCCCCAGCGCTTCGCCGAGAAAAGTCGAATCGAACGAAGCGCATACTCTGTTGTCGAGAGGGATCGACTCCGTTGCGTACGAGAGGCGGACGCCACTCTCAGCGGAAACTCGGTCGAGCGCCTCTCGAAGCGAGATGTCGCGCGCGTGCAAGGAGACGCGGCGGTCAAGCGGGGGATTCCACGTCGTCAATGAAACGAGGAACTCGTGTGAGGGCGAGCAGACTGACTGGGCCTGCGCACTCGACCACAAGAGTAACGGCGCGCCGATCAGCAGGACCTTCGTGAGATGACGCGAAAGCACGGGCGCGTTCACGAGACGATTGAGGCTAGCGCCGAATGACGGACGCGTTAGCCCGATATAGAGTTGCGACGTTTCCTTGTCGCTCGACGCGCGCGCCGAGGGAAAGGGCAATGACGTTGAGAACTCGATCAACCGACTCACCGGAAAAGGATGCCGTCAAGTGCAGGCTCGCCAGAGATGAATCCGCTACCCTGAGGCGTACTCCGTACCAACGATATAGTTCGGCGCCCACATAGATAAGGGGCGCGTCACGGAATACCAGCCGGCCCTGCACCCAGGCGAGGTCGTCGGCCGAAACGGCAGAGCGCTCGACCTCCACCAGACCCGTGGGGGCGACTGTGGCGCGATCGCGGGCGCGCAGCACCTCCCCAAGGGTGCCATCTGTTTCCTTCGGTTTTACGGCTACCGAGCCGGAATCCACGGCAATCCGGACGCCGGCGCTGTCATCGGATTGAATGGCGAACGCGGTCCCAACGTCTTGGACCTTCACCGCCCCGGCCTTTACGGTGAACGGATGAGAACCGTCGTGCACGATCCTGAAATATCCATCCCCGTCGAGGGTGACCGATCGGTCGCCGGAATTGGGATCGACCGTGAGCCGGCTTGCCGGACCCATGACCACTTCCGTTCCGTCAGCCAATCTGAATTGACGTCGCTCGCCAACGGCGGTTGTGAAAGTCTGGGAGCCCGACGAGGCTTCGGATCGCCGAATGTCGCGCCAGAGAATTCCCCCGCCCACGAGCACGGCCAGCACCGCGGCGGCTCTCAGA
>CATPBD010000160.1 GCA_955652265.1 uncultured Gemmatimonadaceae bacterium
GCGCGAAGCCTCTCGCGAACATCGGGGTGATTGAGAGCAATGATTGAAGCCGCCAGTAACGCTGCGTTGATCGCACCCGGCTTTCCTATGGCCAGCGTACCGACGGGTACGCCAGCGGGCATCTGCACGATAGAGAGGAGTGAGTCTATCCCCTGAAGCGCCTCCGATTCCACGGGGACGCCGAGCACGGGAAGCGTTGTCTTGGCGGCCGCCATTCCTGGCAGATGCGCGGCCCCGCCCGCGCCGGCAATAATCACCTGGATTCCCCGCGCCTCCGCAGATTGAGCGTACTCGAAGAGAAGATCGGGAGTGCGATGCGCCGATACGATTTTCGTCTCGTGGGGAACACCCAACGCGTCGAGGAGTTGCGCCGCGTGCTGCATGGTGTCCCAATCGGACTTGGAGCCCATTATCAGTCCAACAAGCGCTTCCGCCAATTTATTCCTCTTGTACCCCGTTGCCGTTTGGGACGGGCTCTAGAGCCGTTCTTCCAATCGGTGCCCTAGTTCACCCACGTGGGTGTCGTCCGCGATCATATCGTAATCGAGATCGTCTTCATCCGGAGTGCCGACATCATCCAGCGCGCGCTGCTCGAGATCTTCCAGCGCCGTCTGCTGCTCGATTTCGAGGATGAGATCGCTGATCCGGCAAAAGCTTTTGCGGTGGTGCGGAGTGATCCCGTACGACGTGAGACCAGCGACGTGCTCGCGCGTGGTGTAGCCCGCGTTGTGGTCCCAAATATAGTGCGGATAGCGTCGGGCGAGCCGAGTCATGAGGAGATCGCGGGTGACTTTGGCGAGAATGGACGCGCAGGCAATGCTGAAGCAGCGCACGTCGCCGTGAACCACTGCGGTGTGCGGGATCGGAAGCGTGCGCATCGCCCTGCCGTCGATGACGACGTGATCCGGCGTCACCTTGAGCCGCCTCAGCGCGCGCTGCATTGCCAGCGCGCTGGCCTGATAGATGTTGATACGGTCGATCTCGTGGACCGAAGCTGCGCCGATGGCGAACGCGATCGCGCGCTCCCTGATTATGACGGCGAGTCTGACGCGTTGATCGTGCGTCAGCCGCTTGGAGTCGTCAACGCCGGCGATGGCGCGCGTCTCGCCAGGCATTATCACAGCGCAGGCGAAAACCGGGCCCGCAATCGGACCGCGTCCTACTTCGTCAACGCCGGCGAGGAGAGGACCTTTGGCGGCGCGAAGATCGCGCTCGATCGTGGTCCAGCGCTTACGCCGTCGCACTTCGCGGCGCCAGCGGTTTTGCTACGCCTCTGCTCCGGTCTCTGCCGGTGTATCGCTACCAGGCACCAGGACCTTCGCTTTCCGCTCCCTGATGCGGGTGGCCTTGCCGGTGAGGTGGCGCAGGTAATAGAGCTTCGCACGGCGGACGCGTCCGCGGCGGACGACGGTGATCTCCGAGATCATCGGGCTGTGCACGGGAAAAATGCGCTCGACGCCGACCCCGTTGGAGATCTTGCGAACCGTGAACGTCGCGCTGACGCCGCTGCCGCGCTTGGCGATGCATACACCCTCAAAAGCCTGGAGTCTTTCCTTGTCGCCCTCGCGCACCCGTACGTTGACCTTTAGGGTGTCGCCTGCGCGGAACGGCGGGACGTTGTCGCGGAGCCACTCTTTCTGGGTGTCGATGAAGGGATGCATATGACGCTCGGGGCTGGAGTTAACAGCCTGGTAAAGACGTGTTTGGGAGGTTCTTGGGAAGCCCCGAAAAGTAAACCCTTAACCGCTTCGATGCCAGCTACGGGAGCCAGTTGGGAGCGGGCATCGCGAGTCACAGCGGAACCCCAGTTATTCGATTCTCGGGTCGTTCTGGCGAGCCTTGGTGAGTCGAGTGCCTTCCTCCTCCCGCCACTTCGTAATTCTCGCGTGATCGCCGGAAAGGAGCACCTCGGGAACAGCGTGGCCCCGGAACTCCGGTGGCCTCGTGTAGCTCGGGGCGCTGAGCCCGCGGCCGAAGAACGAATCACCGCGCGCGCTGTCCAGGTCGGACATTGCTCCGGGCAGCAGTCGCACGGTCGCGTCGATCATCGCCAGCGCGGCTGCTTCTCCTCCGCTGAGCACGAAATCCCCGAGCGAGATCTCCTCAGTGGCAAGATGATCGGCGACTCGCTGGTCGATGTCCTTGTAGTGGCCGCAGAGCAGCGTGAGTTCCTCCCCCGCGGCAAACCGTTCCGCATCCCCGTGTGAGAAAACCCGTCCGCGCGGCGACAGGAGCACGATAGGCGGCTTCGTCTTGAGCGACTCCACTGCCTCGAAGAATGGCTGTGGCTTCATCACCATTCCCGCCCCGCCACCGTACGGATAATCGTCGACCGTTCGGTGCTTGTTGTGGGTGAAATCTCGCAGGTCTACGATGTTGTACCGAACACTACCGGCCGCGGCGGCGCGTGACGGGATGCTCAGCGTGAGCGGGCCCCCGAAGAATTCCGGGAATATTGTCACGACATTTATTCGGAGCGGCATGTCCTACTGTACGAACCCCGACGTGTCGTCGAGCAATCCGAGTTTGTCGTCGATGACCACTGTACGCGCCTCTATGTCCGTCTGGACGATGATCTCCGGACGATATGGAATGAGGACGCTTCCGCGAGGCGTGTTCACATCCAGCATTACCCCCTGCGGAAGCTCGTAAAACGAGGCGACTTTGCCGATCTCGTCGCCAGCAGGGCTCACCACTCTCATACCAATCAGATCGTGAAGGTAAACCTCGTTTTCCCCGAGCGGTGGCAGCTCGCTGAAGGGAGCCAACAGATAGCGTCCCCGCCACAACTCCGCGCTGTCACGATCCTGCAGCTCGTCGAACTGGATGATGAGTCCTTTCTTGAACGGCTTTGAGAGGGTAACCGTGAGCGTGGGGATTTTTTCCTCCCCTTTTGCATCGCGCGCAACCGCCAGCTCGCCGTCTGTCGTGCCCGCAAAAACACGACTGCCGGACGCGAAGACCACGTCCGGCTTGTTCGTGAGAGGCTCGACGATCACCTCACCGCGAATCCCCTGCGCTTTTCGGATCAGCCCGACGATCGCGTATTCGGGCCCGGCCATATTGAATCGCGGGGCGCTAGGCGCCTGACGCGCTTGTTTCGTCCGACTTTTCGCTGACCGGAACGGCGCCGGCTTTGAGCTCGATGCCGACTCTCTGCTCGTGGCGGCGCTTGAGAATCCCCGCGCGCCGAAGGAGCGACCGGACGGTGTCGGTGGGTTGTGCGCCGACCCCCAGCCAGTAGTTGGCTCGCGCTTCGTCAACGTTGAGCGAACCCTCGCTCTTTCTGGGAGCGTACTGTCCGATGATCTCGATGAACTTCCCATCGCGCGGGCTCTGCGAGTCGGCGACGAGAATGCGATAGAACGGTGCGTTTTTCCGCCCGACGCGGCGGAGTCGAATCTTTACCATCTCTTTCCAGCTCCCTTGAGGGTGTTTGGGGGGACGCCGTTAGCGTCCCAAATCCGGGCTCCTCGCTTCACCGGTAACTCCGGTGCGCACCCGGTACAACTGAGTCGTACAATCTAACTAGGCACTGATGCTCGGCACAGAGGGCGGATCGAACTGCAACTGAACGGTCATATTCGTCCTATCGGGTCCCGAACATCCCGGGCATGTTGGGCATCCCCATCCTTCCTCCGCCGGCCATCTTCTTCATCATCTTCTGCATCTCGCGGAACTGATCCAGCAACCGGTTTACGTCGCTGATCGGGCGACCGCAGCCCTTGGCGATTCGCGCGCGCCGTGACCCGTTGATGATGCCCGGATTCTTGCGCTCTTCCGGCGTCATCGACAGTACAATCGCTTCCACGTGCTTCATGCGCTTGGGGTCGGCCTTCATCTGCTTGAGCGCCTTCGTATTCACACCCGGCAACATTTTCAGAATTCCCTCGAGCGGACCCATCTTCTGGATCTGCCGCATGCTGTTGAGGAAATCGTTGAGGTCCATCCCTTCCTTGCGGACTTTTTTCTCCAGACGCTTCGATTCGGCTTCATCGAACGAGGCTTGTGCCTTTTCGACGAGCGTGACGATGTCGCCCATTTGGAGGATCCGACCCGCCATGCGCTCAGGATGGAATTCCTCGAGCGCATCCGACTTCTCGCCAACTCCGATGTATTTGATGGGCTTCCTGGTAACTCCGTAGATCGATAGCGCCGCGCCTCCGCGCGCATCGCCATCCATCTTGGTGAGAATGACGCCGGTTACATCGAGAGCGCTGTCGAAGCCCTGCGCGATCTTGACGGCGTCCTGGCCCGTCATTCCATCCGCAACGAGAAGAATCTCCGCCGGCCGAAGCGCTTCCTTGAGCCGCGACAGCTCCTGCATCATCACGTCGTCGATCTGCAGTCGCCCAGCGGTGTCGATGATCACAACGCGGTCGCGCTCCCGGAGCGCCTCCGCGACGCCAGCGCGAGCGATCTTCACGACATCGGTCGTCGTCCGGTCGGCGTAGACCGGGATGAACAGTTCCCGCCCCAATGTCTCGAGCTGGTCTATCGCAGCAGGCCGGTAAACGTCGGCGGCCACGAGTCGGGTCGAGCGTCCCTCCGCCTTGAGCTTGCGAGCGAGCTTCGCTGCGGTGGTCGTCTTTCCGGAACCCTGCAGACCCACCATCATCACGACCGAGGGGGGGACCGTGCTCAACCTTAGGCCTTCCCGGCGCTCGCCGAGCATGCCCGTAAGCTCTTCGTGTACGATCTTGACTAGCTGCTGGCCGGGGGAGACCGTACTGAGCGCATTGACGCCCGTCGCCTTTTTCTCGACACGTTCGAGAAACTCGCGCGTCAATTGGAAGTTCACGTCGGCCTCGAGCAATACCCGGCGGACTTCGCGCAGGCCCTCCTTTATGTCGGCTTCGCTGAGAACACCGCGGCCACGCAAGCGGGCGAACGTGGCTTCGAGCTTTTCGCTCAGGTCTTCGAACATAGCCTTTAAACTTAGGCGCCGTTAACTTCTGGAACAACCGACGCATCACCTGGCTCGAGAGAGATTGCATGGCCGCAACGCAGCGTAGAGACGACATACTTCAGGCTGAAATCCCATCGACGCTGCCGCTCATGGCGCTTCGATCCACGATCGTGTATCCGCTCGGCACTATCGCGGTGCAGATGGGCGCGCCGGAGAACCTCGCGCTGCTCAAGGCCAACGAGCAGTCAGGCTTGATCGTGGGGCTCGTGGTCGCCACCGGCGATCACGACGACGTCCTGGATCCGGAGC